>JBBRUE010000723.1:0-4160 GCA_038248085.1 Myxococcales bacterium
GCCACCGACCACCGCGGCGCTCTCGTTCCCGTCGTCGAGGAGGTTCAAGTACAGCTTCACCGCGTCTTCGCGCCGGTTGAGCCGCTCCGAGTAGAGCTGGGCGAGCCGGGCCCGCCACTCCTGGCGCTCAGCTGGAGAGTCGGCCAGGGCGAGCAGGCGCTCGGCGACCACGGCCACCTCGTCCCACAGGCCGAGGTTCGCGGAGGCCGCGCCGAGCTTCTTGAGCGTCGGCACGCTGTCGGCGTCGAGCTCGAGGATCTTCCGGTACACCGCGGCCGCGGACGCGGGGTCGGCAGCGGACGCCTCGAGCTTGCGGGCCTCGGACTCGAGTTTCGAGCGCGGGTCCTGCGGCTCCTCGGCGAGCGCCTTGCGCATCGCGGTGAGGGCCTGGGCCGACTCGGCGTCGTCCGGCTGACGCTTCTGCACCTCGAGCCACGCCTCCTGGGCCTCCGCGGGGCGGTTGAGCGACTGGAGCAGCCTGCCCAGCGAGCGCCAGAGGTTCGCCTGCGCCTCGGGCGGGGCCACCTGGGCAGCGCGGCGCAGCGCGAGGGCCAGCTGCGGTTGCGCGTTCGCCTTCTCGGCCGCCTCGGACAGCGAGGTCAACAACGAGGCCTTCGCGGGATCGAGGGGCAACGCGAGGGACAGGGCGTGGAACGCCTTCTTCGGGTCCGCGCGGTCTTCACACAGCATCGCGACCAGCTCGCACAGCGAGACACGATCGGCGATCGGGCGCGGCGCGGAGGCCGCCAGCTCGAGCAGCGGCCACAGCGCCTCGAGGTTGCCGTCGTCCGCGTAGATCATCGCCAGGCGGAAGGCGACCTGGGCGTTGTTGGGATCGGTCTTCTGCGCGGCCTCCACGTGCCCGCGCGACGCGTTGTGATCCTTGAGCAGCTTGAGGGTGAGGTCGGCCAGGTTGAGTCGCAGCGCGACCTGGGCCTGCTTGTCCTTGAGCGTGGCGAGGTGCCGCTCGATCACCGCCATGCCCTCGGCGGGCTTGCCCACCGAGATCAGGGCTTCGCTGGCGAGTTCGGTCGCATCGGGTCGGGAGGGATCGAGACCGGCGGCCTGCTCGAAGGCGTCGGCCGCGCCCTGTTGGTCGTTCAGCTTCGAGAGGAGCACCTGGCCGATGCGCAGGTACAGGTCGACCTTGGCCTGCTTGTCGCGCGTGTCGCCGGCGAGCTTGCTGAAGACGGTGAGCGCGACACGCACGTCGCCCGCCTTGGCGGCCACCGCTTCGAGGAGATCGAGGGCGTCGGGCATCGCGGGCCACAGCGCGAAGCAACGGTCGATCGCCTCCTTCACCTTGTCGACCGCGCCGGGCTCGTAGAAGGCGTAGAGGCGGGCGACCTGAAGTGAGAGCCGGGCCGCGATGCGGCGCTCGCGCTCCTCGAGCGACTGCGTCTTGAGCTGCTTGATCTTGTCGCGCCAGACGTACTCGAGCTTGGTGAGGTCCTTCTGGATCGCCTGGGCCCTGGTGCTCTTCCCGTCGACGGCGAGCGCGCGCACCAGCGCCTTGGTGGCGAGCCCGTGTTCCTGCGGGTAGCTCACCAGGCTCTCGGCGAAGGCGATGTACTCGTCGACGAGTTCGCGATCGCCGAGCGCCGCGCGTTCGCGCTCGAGCGAGTCGAAGCCCGAGGCGAAGCGGCCTTCCGCGAGCAGCAGCTTGCGCGCCCGCTGGTATGCCTGGCGCTCCTGCGGAGCCGCGCGCGAGGCGAGCTGGTAGCAGAGCACCGCGCGATCGCGGCGCTGCAGCCGGGTCTCGTAGAGCTCGCCGGCACGCAGGTGGAGCGCCGCGGCCGCGGGGCCCGACTGCACCATCGCCAGTCGCTCGAGCACCTCGGCGAGCGCGGCGGCGTCGTTGCGACCCTCGTAGATGCCGCGGAGCCCCTCGAGGGCTTCCCGGGCATTGGGCGCGTAGACCAGGGCGCGGCGGAACAGCTCTTCCGCCCGCACCGGGTTCTTCAGTTTCTCGCGACAGAGATCCGCCGCTCGACACAGCAGGTGCCCGGCTTCTTCGGCCTTCGGCACCTCCCGGGAGCGCGACTCGTACAGCTTGATCAGCTCGTCGACGCGACCGGTCTTTTCGAGGCTGGCTTCTACTTCGCCAAACGGCTTCTCGGGGTTGTTCGTCGACATGTGGGAGCGGGGGGGACCTTAGCCCCCGCCCCCTCAAGAAAGAACGCGGAAAGACGGCGTTTTCAGGCCGTCGCGCCGGGAGTGGTCCCGGTCACAGCCGCCTCGGGGGGCGGCATCTGCGTTCCAGCCTCTTCGGCTTCGGCAGCGGCGTCGGCCGCGGCGTCGGCGAGGGCCTTCGCCTTGGGCTCGGGGCGCGGGAGCGCCTTCACCCGTTCGGCGTTGGCGAGGTCACCGGACTTGGTGAGGAGCGCCTGGGCCTTGTCGAGCTGACCGGCCTGCTCGAGGAGCTCGGCCGCCTTCTTCAGATCGCCCATCGCCTCGAAGACGAACGCGGCCTTGTCCTTGCGATCGGCCGCCAAGTACACGTCCGCCGCCTCCTGCAGTCGGCCCAGCAGCTCGAGCCACCGCGCGCGCTGCACGGGGTTGTTCGCCGCTTCGGCCTTCGCCAGCTCGTCCTTCGCGAACGCATCCGCCTCGGCGGCCATCTTCAGCTTCTGCATGAAGTGGAACGCCTTGGGGCCGGGGAGCGGCTTGAGGGTCTCGAGGGCCTCCGCCTTCTTGCCGGCGCCGGCCTGCAGCGTGGCCGCGCCGAGGCGATCGCCGCGCTCGATGAGCTTGACGACCTCGAGGTCACGCACGCGGTGCGACGAACCGAAGTCCTTCGCGCGCTCGTACGCCTTGCGGGCGAGCGAGAGCTTGCCCGAGCGCTCCCACGCCAGGCCCGCCTGGTCGAACTGGTTGGCGCGCTCGTAGAGCTTGGCGATGGACTCGAAGTCCGACTTCGCCACGTGGAACTCCATCAGCTTTTCCCACGCCGACGCGCGCTCGAGGGCCTCGACGATCTCGTCACCCTTGAGCTTGGCGGACAGGCGCACGAAACCCGCCTCGTCCTTCGCCATCACCGCCGTGCGCAGCGCCGACTTGAAGTCGCCGCCGACCTCGAACAGGCGCGAGGCGTCGGCGAACGACTGGTTCTTCTCGTGAATGCGGGCCGCGTCACGCGTGCGGCCAGCGGTCTCGAGGGTCTTCACGTCGGCCTGCCAGTCACCCGACGAAACGAAGGGCTCGACGCGCTCCGGACGAACGAAGGCAGGGCGGGCCGGGCGCTCGGTGCGCGCGGGACGATCGGTGCGCGCCGACGACGACGCGGGGCGATCCTTGCGGGGACCTCCACGCTCGGGGCGATCGGTGCGGGACGCCGTCGCAGGGGCCGCCGACTGCGCGGGCACCGCGAGGTCGGCCTCGGTGGGCTGACGGCCGGCGTTCTCGAAGGCCGGGCGCGCGCGATCGGCGTCATTCACCGACGACCAGATCAGGCCGAGCGTGAACTGCACCTCGCCGTAGGCGGCGATCTTCGGGTCCACCGCGGGGGCGGCAGGCGCCGCCGCGACGGGCGCAGGAGCCGCCGCCGCTTCGGCCGCGGGCTCACCCTCGACGGGAGCCGCGACTTCGGCGGGCGCTGCTTCGACGGCCGGGGTCTCGGCGGCCGCTTCGGCAACTGGAGTCTCCGACGCCGTGGGCTTCGGCAGGCGCTGCACGCGCATCAGCGAGGTGATCAACCGGCCACGGGTGTTGAGATCGAGCTTCTCGATCGACGCCAGCCGCATGGGCTTGATCGCGCGGAGCACCGCGCTGAGGGGCTCCTTCATCGAGACGAAGTCCGACTTGGTCAGCGCCTTCTCGAGCGAGCTCAGTTCGTTGACGACCTTGTAGGAGCCGGCGCCGGCACCGTCGCGCTTGTCGCCGCGACCACCTCGTCCTCCGGGCCCGCCGCGATCACCACCACGACCGCCGGGGCCGCCGGGGCCGCCACGGCCTCCGCCACCACCGCCGCCGCCGCCGCGATCATCAAAGGAAAATCCGCCGCGATCTCCCCGGCCGTTCTGCCCGGGGCCCTTCGCCTTGTTCTCGTCAGTCATGGGCTTCTCTCGCTGAAAAAATGAAAGCGACGGCGTCAGTGCCGTCGCCCGAGAGGCCTTGTCAGGTGAACGCCTGCCCCGTCAAGGGCGGCCACGCTCAGTTGA
>JBBRUE010000724.1:0-4150 GCA_038248085.1 Myxococcales bacterium
GACGTCTGTGACGCTATGTCGACTCGGGACAAGGGCAAACAAATGACCTTCCACAAGACCTTCAGGATGGCTGTTCTGGGCGCGGCGCTGGCGCTGGTGAGCTGTGCGACGACCGGCTCCGGCGAGAAGAAAGAGGAGGCCAAGGGGGACGGGACCCAGGTCGCCGAGAACATCCGCCAGAAGCAGTCCGGCAACGAGAAGGTCAACGAGTTCGACCTCAACAAGGACAAGAAGCCTGACGTGTGGACGTACACCGTCACCGCCAAGAACGCCGAGGGCAAGGACATCGAGCGCGTCACCCGCAAGGACCTCGACATCAACTGGGACGGCAAGGTCGACATCGCCCGCCAGTACGATGAGAAGGAGCAGATCAGCCGCGAGGCGCTCGATCTCGACTTCGACGGCAAGGTCGACGAGGTGATCTTCTACGAGAAGGGCCTCGTCGTGCGGAAGGAGCGCGATCTCTCCTCGGCCGGCAAGCCGTCCCTCTGGGTGTTCTACGAGAAGGGTCTGGTCGTCCGGAAGGAACGCGACACCAACGGCGACGGCAAGGTCGACTACTGGGAGTACTGGGAGAACAACCAGGTCGACCGCATCGGTGAAGACCTCGACGGCGACGGCAACGTCGACAAGTGGACGAAGAACCCCGACTCCGAGGGCTGAGCTGCCCCCCGGCTTCGATCAGTTCGCCGGCGTGACCATGGCGTTCATCGCGGTCTCACGGCGGAAGTCGTCCATGTAGCGCGAGGCGGCGTCCTTCGAGCCGAAGCGGCCCATGCGCACGCGGTACCACGTACCCTTCCCCGCGATGTTCGCCTCGACGATGTAGGGCGCGTAGCCCTTGTCCCGCAGGCCCGCGGCGAACCGATCGGCCTCGGCCCTGTCCTGGTAAGCCGAGAGCTGCACCGTCCACGATCCGTCGGCCGCGGTATCGACCGGGGCGCGCTGGACCTTGCCGAACGCCTCCTTGAGACCTCCGCCGTCCACCGTGCGCGTCGCGACCGGCTCGGCCTTCGGCGCCTCGGGCAGCTTCGGCTCGTCGGCCGGCGGCTTCACCGGCTCGGGCTTCGGCGCGACTGCCACCGCGACGGGAACCTCGACCGGCTTCGGCGCCTCGGCCACCGGCTTCGGGGTCTCGACCGGCCGCACGACCGGGGGCTCGGCGACCAGCGTCGGCGCCTTGCGCGTCAGCTCGTCCTGGAAGGTGAGCGCCGCGTCGGCCTTCATGTTCTCGAGCGCGTCAGTCTTGCGATCGAGCTGGCCGAGCAGGTCTGCCGGCTGCTGCTGCGTGAGCGCGGCGGTCTCGGCAGAGAGCTTCTTGCCGACCACCACCCCCAGCATGAACACGCCGCCCAGGACCACGAGCGAAGCGACGGTGATGGTGACGATCTGGCTGTTGTCGAGCGAGAGCTCGTACTTCTCTTTCAGGCGGTGGGAGTCGCGCATGTCTTCCTCGCGCCCACGATCACCTCTGGGGCGGGCACCTCACGAAAGTAGCGCGCTGTATCAGCGCGTCAATTTCGTGGGGCTCCGTTGAGAATCCAATCGCGGATCAGGTTCTGCTGCGTGCCGGTGAGCGGCGCGCCACCTCCGCGAGGCATGTCGCCAGAGAGCGTGCGCAGATAGATCGCCGACGCGTTCAGGTTCGCCGGCGTGATGCGCCCCGCCATGTTGACGATCGTGTCGTAGCTCCACGCGTGACAAGCATCGCAGCGCGCGTCGAAGATCGGCTGCACCTGCGCCGAGTAGCTCACGTTCATCGGGCCAGCGTCGACGGTACCGGCGTCGCTGGTCACCACCCCGCCATCGCTCGGCATGAACACGCCGGCGTCGAGGCGCACCGAGCCGTCGGGTCGATCGGGGAAGCTCGCGTCGTAGTCGCCGGTCTCGAAGGGCCCGCACGCGCCCGCCTGGCAGGCCTGGTTGGCCGCGCACGACAGGCACGCTTCGCCTCCCGTCCCGCACTCGAAGACCGCGGTGCCCGCCAGACAGTCACCTGACTCCGCGCAGCAGCCCTGACACGTCGCCGCGCTGCAGCTCTTCTGCTGCATCGCCGGACCGCACGAGACCGCGGTGGAACCCATCAGACCTGCCAGAAAGCCGAACACCAAAGACCGGGGGAAGCGCATTATTTGCGCAGCTTAGCGCAGCCGGAGGTCCATCGGACCTTCGAGCTCGATTTCGACTCCGTCGCGGGTGAGCGTCGCCTCGGCCCCGTTGGGGAGGACGAGACGCACGGTGCGCCCGAGCTCGTAGGTGTGGCCCTCGAGGAGCGCGGCGGTGGCGAGATCGTCGGTCTCGGCGAAGACGACCTCGTCCTCGACCTCGAGGCGCGGCCCTCCCTGCCCCAGCGCCCCGGCGTGGATCCGCGACACCTTCACCCGCTGGGAAGGCGGAGGCAGCTTCGCGGGCCCGTCTTCGCGGGGCGCGCTCGTCATGTTCTCGATGCCGTTGGGGGTGAAGAACGCCTTGAAGTAGTCGCCTGAGGTCGGCTCGTTGGAAGCCAGCGCGCTCGCCGGGGTGAAGCGGTTGTCGGAGTAGCGGGGCAGCATCGAGGGCGCGAGCACCGTCGCCTTCACCGGCCTGCCGTCCTTGAGCACGAAGCGGGGAATGGTGGTCGCCTCGATCTTCGACTCTTTCAGATCGCCGACGGTGATCTTCTCGTCGTCGAGCACCTTGAGCGCGCCGCCGAAGCACTCGAGCAGCGCGAAGCCCTCGGCGTCGAGGCGATCGCCCGGCATCAAGCGCGCGCCGACCGAGAGCGCCACGTCGCGTTTCCCCTGGAGCAGCACCGGCTCGGACGCCGCATGGAGGCCACACACCGGCCCCTCGGGCTCCCGGGTGCAGGCCGCGAGCAGCATCGCCACGCACGCGATCGACGACTTCAAACGATCCACCCGCCGCCGAGCACGCGCTCACCCGCGTACACCACGGCCGCCTGGCCGGGCGTCACCGCGCGCGCCGGCGTCTCGAGCATCACCTTGAAGTGCCCGTTGAGTTCCAGCTTCACCCGCGCCGGCGCCCCCTGGTGCCGATGGCGGATCCGCACCGTGACTGGCGTCTCGCCCCCGGGCGCGCCGTCGACCCAGTGCGGACGCAGCAGGTGGAAGGTGTCGCGATCGGCCTCGGCCGCGGGCCCCACCACCACCCGGTTGGTGTCGGCCTCGATGCGCTGCACGTACAACTTCTCGGAGTGCGAGACCTGCAGGCCCTTGCGCTGGCCCACGGTGTACTTGTGGATGCCGTCGTGCGCGCCGAGCACCTCGCCGCTGGCGGTGACGATCTCGCCCTTCGGCTGGGCACCGGCCACCTTCTCCACGAAGCGCGCGTAGTCGCCGTCGGGCACGAAGCAGATCTCCATCGACTCGGCCTTGTGCGTGGTGGCCAGCCCATGTCGCTCGGCGATCGCCCGCACCTCGGCCTTGGGGAGGTGGCCGACGGGGAAGACGAGGTCCTTCAGCTCGGCCTGGCCGAGGGTGAAGAGGAAGTACGACTGGTCCTTCGCCGCGTCGGCGCCGCGCTGGAGCTGGAAGCGCCCATCGACCTCCGAGACCTGGGCGTAGTGACCGGTGGCGAGCTTCGCCCCCAACTGCCGCGCCCGCTTGAGCAGGAAACCGAACTTCACGTCCTGGTTGCAGGCCACGCAGGGGATCGGGGTTCGGCCCCCGAGGTACGACTGGACGAAGGGCGAGACGACGCGCTCCTTGAACAGCTCTTCGACGTTCGCCACGTAGAAGGGAATGCCCAGCTTCTCGGCGACCGCGCGGGCGTCGTCGATGTCGTCCGGGCTGCAGCAACTGCCGCACTGGGCGGTGCTCTCGTAGCTCCACACGCGCAGGGTGATGCCGATCACCTCGTGACCCTGCTCCTTCAGCAGGGCCGCGGCGGCCGACGAATCAACGCCTCCAGACATGGCAACCACGACACGCATGGAACTCCCGATGCCACAGGCGGGCGCTTCCTGAAACCCCCTGCTCCGGAAACGGTCAAACACACCTTTTCCACAAGCCCACTGCGCGGGGGGGCGAGGTGGGTAACGCCAGGCGTCACAAACCAAAGAACACCGCAAGTGGCTGATATCAAAGTCTTTTTTCTGGTTTCTCCGAGCAAGGAGGACCGCGCTCGGAGAGGCCCTCGTCCCGCGGGGCCA
>JBBRUE010000725.1:0-4134 GCA_038248085.1 Myxococcales bacterium
GTCGCTCCTGCTGTACGTCGTCGACGCCGCCGACCCGACCTGCGAGGCGCAGCTCGAGGTGACGATGGGCGTGCTGCGGGAGATCGGCGCCGAGAGCGTGCCGAGCCTGCTGCTGCTCAACAAGGCCGACCGGCTCGACCCCGCGCGCCGCAAGGAGCTGCTCGCCAAGCACCCCACCGCGGTGGTGCTCTCGGCGCACGACCCAGCCGACGTGGCGGCGCTGCGGCAGCACATCATCGATCACTTCGAGGCGTCGATGGTCGACGCGGAGCTGGTCATTCCCTACGCGAAGCAGTCGGTCATCTCGCAGGTCTACGAGAACGCACGGGTGGTGTCGGAGACGTTCGACGAGACGGGGCGGCGGCTGGTGGTGCGCGCGCTCCCCGCGGCGGTGGCCAAGCTCAGCCGCCTCGTGTCGCCGTGAACCCCGTGGCCTGCTAGAGCCCGCGCCGATGTCCGACGCAGCACTCCTCGGCCGTGGCACAGAGGTCGCCGGCTGGTTCAACACCCACGCCAAGCGCGTCACGCCGCTGCGCCTCGAGGCCTTCCGCGCCGAGCTCCCGGACGCGCGCGTCTTCGCGGCCTCGACGTTCGACGAGGCGAAAGCGCACGCCGACGCGCTGGTGAAGGACCCGCCGCGGATCATCTTCTGCGGGGGCGGTGACGGCACGATCGTCACCCTGCTCAACTCCCTGCGCGATCGCGGGATGAAGCAGTTCCCGCTCATCGGGTTGTTCAAGCTCGGCACGGGGAACGGCTGGCCGAGCGCCGTGGGTGCGGGGCGGTACGAGGTTGATCTGCGCCACCTCGCCACGATGCCGCTGGCCCCGGCGACCCGACGCTTCCAGCTCTGCGAGGTCGAGGGCCGCATCGGCCAGTTTGCCGGCGTGGGGTGGGACGCGACGCTTCTCAACGACTACCGGCGCAACCTCGAGAAGCGGCAGAAGCAGATCCTCGCGGGGGGGCTCCAGGCGGCGATGAGCAAGGGCCTCGGCGGCTACCTGTACTCGCTGTTCCGCATCACCGTGCCCGAGGAGTTGGCCCGCGCGCGCGACGGGCGCACCCGGCTCAAGCTCGAGAACATCGGGGAACCGGCCCTCACCTTCGATGGCCGGGGGAAGATCATCCCGGCGCCATCGGAGCCGGTGCTCTACGAGGGCCCGATGTCGATCGGCGCAGCGGGCGTCGAGCCATACTGGGGCGCGAAGTTCATGGCCTTCCCCCACGCGTACGCGGTGCCGGGGCGCTTCAACTTCCGGGTCTACGATCGGCACGTGCTCGTCGGCGTGAACAACATGTTCAAGCTGTGGGGCGGCAAGGAACTGCCGGGCATGTACGACTGGTGGGTGACTGGCGTGCGGCTCCACCTCTCGCGCCCGATGCCTTACCAGTTGGGCGGCGACGTCTTCGGCATGCGCGAGGTCGTCGACTTCACGCTCGCGAAGGAGACCGTCGACCTCATCGACTGGTCGGCGGTCGCGAAGAAACGGAAGGGCTGAACCCGGTCGTCACTGGATGGTGTTGGTGGCGAGGGTGACCACGCCGTTGAGGCTCAGCATGCGCCCCTCGACGACGGTCCCCGCGCCGACGGTGATCGCCTCCAGCGCCAGGACGGTGCCCTTGAAGAACGAGTTGGCCCCCAGCGTCACCGCGCCGCTGACCTGCCAGTAGACGTTGGAGGCCTGCGCGCCGCGGATCAGCTCGACGCGGGCGGTGCTCGCCCCGGTGTTGAGTGCGGCGTCGACCTGGAAGAGGAAGACCGCGTTCGGATCATTCTGCCCGTCCAGGGTCAGCACGGCGTTGAGGGGCAAGGCGACGGCGTTGGAGGTGTAGATGCCGGGGGTGAGGATCTGGGCGTCGAGCGTGCTGACGCTGCCGGTCGGCGTCATGTTGACCGCAGCGGTGTAGGCCCGTTGCAGGTCGGCCCGCGCCAGCGAGGCGGTCGCATCACCGACGTGCGTCGTGCCGCCCACCGTGATGGTCGCGCCGCCCGTGATGGTCCCGGAGCTGACCTGGAGATCTCCACCGAGGAGCGTCGTTCCGGTGTTGGTCACCGACGCGCCGAGCACCGAGCAGGACTGGGCCGTGCGGAGCTCGAGGAAGGCGGTGGTGAAGCTCCAGCTGTAGTTCGCGCCCAGGGGGAGGCCGGCGAGGCTCCTGGCTCCGGTGGTGATGGTGGCCGTGTAGACGCGATGGCTGCCGAGCGGAGCACTCGGGGTGAAGGTCGCGGTCGTGTGAACGCCGTCGAGGCTCACGCCGCCATCGACGCGGACTGCGCCCTGCGACAACGTGAACGTCGTGCCGGTGAGGGTGGTGAAGTCCATGGCCTCGCTGAACGTGGCGGTGGGCCAGGCCTCGGTGGCGACGTTCGTCGCGAGGTCGAGCGGGCTGCTGTTGGAGACGGTCGGGGGAATTCCAGCATCGATGGCGGTACCGCTGTCGACTCCGGCATCCATCGCACCGGCGTCGGGAACACCCGCGTCGGGAACACCCGCGTCGGGAACACCCGCGTCGGTAACACCCGCGTCGAAGACACCGGCGTCGAAGACACCGGCGTCGAAGACACCGGCGTCTGAAAGCCCGGCATCGGCGCCGCCGCCCGCTCCCGCATCATCGCCTTCGACCGTGGTCACACAGAACGAGTTCACGAGATCGCAGGCTCCACCCGGGCCGCCGCAGTCTGCGTCGCGCGTACACGGCGTCGGGTTGAAGCAACCCGAGACCAGGAACACGCCCGCCAGCCAGACCATCGGGGTGTTCCTCATGGCATCACTCCTGAAATCAAGACGGCCGCGCCACCGTTGATCGGCACCACCGTGGTGAGCGGCTTCTCCGGCCCGAAGAGGGCGAGCCCCGCACCGACGACCGCGAGGCCGGCTCCGACTGCGAGCAGCGCAACGCCAGCGGTCTGCGCGCGCTGGATGCCGGCGACCTTGCCCGCATCTTCGGCGAAGACCCTCACCACGCCCTGGCTGACATCGGTCCGGGCGCTCCCCGCCGTCCCGAGGACCACCCCACCGACGACCATGCACACGGCCCCGGCTCCGAGTCCCGCCAGGCCTGCGACGTGGAACGGGTTCACGCCGGAGGGTGCCGGGGCGGGCGGCACCGCGGGCACGGCGACGACCGCGACGGTGGGTCTCGTCACTGGCAACGGCGCCACCTCGACGAGCGGCTCCTGGGGCATGAAGGCGGGGAGGTGAGCGACGTCGAGTTCGATCAGCAGTTGTTTGAGCGCTGCCAGGGCGGTGTCCCTGAACGACGACGCGCCGCGGGCCACCTTCACCGTTCTGGGCGAGCGCACGGCCCGGCCGTCGTCGCGCACCACGCGCCCACTGGCCACCACCTCACCGTCGAGATTGAAGTCCACCTGGCCGGCGAACGCGTAGAGGCTCCCGGCGAGCGTGGCGAGCTGCGCGAGGCAGGCGTCTTCCCGGTTGCAGTCCTGTCGACGGAGCGTCTCGAGCGCCGCGGCCAGCTTCGCGTTGTCCGGCACGGAGGCCGCCGCCGAGCGGAGCATCATCGGCAACAGCTTCTGCAGATCGTCGCTGTCCTTCTTCGTGCAGTCGTCGGAGGTGCGGATGATCTCGAGCGGAAACGGAGCGACTTCGGGTCGAGGCGCCTCGGCCGAGGCTACCGCCGCGCAGAGGAGCAGCCCGACGGGAAGGGAGCGGATCATGGAGCCATCACCTTTGCCTTGAACGTCGCCAACTCGAGCCCGACCGCGCGGCACTCCGTCTCACTGCTCGCGCGCTCGATTGCGGCGCTCAGCGGACCCTCGAGATCGGCCGCCCACAGGGTGAGCGACGGAGTGGAGTTCGAGGCCCGCGTCGCCAGCTCGCTCAGGTTGGCCCGCGCGCGCTTCTTCCACTCCGCGTCAGGCGCGCAGGCGGGCTCCGCGAAGGGAGCCACCTTCGGCTTGTTCGAGCGCAGCGGGGTGACGGGCGCCCGCACCACTGGCTCTGCGGGTGGCTCCGCGGGCGGCGGAAGCGCGTCGGGGAGCACGAGGGCGAGCTGCACGGGCTCGGGGCCGACGCGGGCGGGGTTCGGCGGAGGCACGGGAGTCACGACCGAGGCGCTCCGCCAGCTGGCGGCACCGGCCAGCAGGAGCAGCAGGGCGAGCGCCGCGGCGAA
>JBBRUE010000726.1:0-4129 GCA_038248085.1 Myxococcales bacterium
AGCGCCAGCGCCTCGTCTTCGTGAGGGAAGAGCACGTGCACCGACGACGCGCCTTCTTCCTGCGCGAGCTGGGTCGCCGCGGCCATCATCGCTTCGCGCATCGCGCCGACGTCTTCACCCGCCGCGACGTGCAGCTTGCGCGCGGTGACGGGCGACAGGGGCATGCCGATGAGGAGCTTCGGGTAGTAGCTGACGCCGAACTGCTGCGCCGCGCTCGCCCAGCCGAAGTCGTAGACGTACTCGCCCATCGAGTGGTGCTTCTGGAAGGCGGGGGCGGCGGCGACGAGGGTGTCTCCGCGCCAGAGCGTGAAGTGGGTGGCGACCCAGCCGCGTTCCTCGGTGGCGGAGCCCGAGGCTTCCATGGCGTGGATCCACTCGTGGCGCAGCACGGGCGCGTCGTCTGGGCGGAGCAGCGCGTTCCACGCGGACTTCGGGACGTCGCTGATCGACTCGAGCAGCCGGAGGCGGGGCTCAGACATTCGCCGACAGGCTAACCACGGGCCTTCCGAAATGCCCTCTCGACGCTACAGTCGCCGAATGCGCATTCTCGCCCTCACTGCCGTCCTCATGTTGTCCGCGTGTCCTGCCCCCAGCGCCGTCGATGGGGGGACCGGCGGGGGCTCGGCGACAGGCGGCGGGAGCGGGGGGGGCGCCGGCGGCGGGACGGTGACGCCGCTCACCCTCGATCAGTACTGCGCCGCGCTCTCGCAGCTCACCTGTGACTACGCCACGCGCTGCGGCTACTTCGAGACGAGCGCCAGCTGCGCCGGCTTCCTCCAGGCCAACGGCGCGACGAACGCTTGCGACCAGGCACGGCCCTCGGTCAAGGACGGACGGGCGGCGTTCGACGGCACCGCGGCCGCCCACTGCATCCAGGACACGATGACCGGCTGCACGCAGCCGGCGAGCTGCAAGACCCCCTTCGCCGGCCAGGTGGCGGCGGACGGCGGCTGCTACGCGAGCGGCGACTGCGCTCCGGGCACGTACTGCGACGCCAACCAGATGATGTGCCCCGGCCGGTGCCTGGTCCGGGCGGGCGTCGGCTCGGTGGTGAGTTCGTCGCAGGCCTGCCTCGAGAACCTCACCGGCTCCTTCGGGCGCATCGACGGAGGCTTCGGCTACACCTGCGTGGCGAGAGCGGCGCTCGGTCAGGCGTGCTCCGGTTTCAACACGTGCCTCGACGGCCTGGTGTGCAACGACGCGTCGGGGGTCTGCGAGACGCCGCGGGGCCCGAACGTCGTCTGCTCCGCAGCGGACGGTGGGCTGCCGCTCACCTCGCTGTGCGCCGTGCCCACCTTCTGCCAGCCCGAGCCCGGCACCTCCCGTTGGGTCTGTGCGTCGGCGGGGGCGATCGGCTCGCGGTGCGGGACCTGCCGCTTCGATCTGCGCTGCGCCCCGGCCGACGGGGGCGCGGTGTGCGCGCCGCTGGGCCTGCTCGACGACAGCTGTGGCGGCGACCGCGACTGCCGCACCGGCCTCTACTGCAAGCCGGCGTCGGGGCCCTTCGGCCCGGGCACCTGCGCGACGCCCAACGTGGCGGGCGCGACGTGCACCGGGGCCAACACCTCGTGCGCGAGCGGGCTGCGCTGCGGCCAGGTGCCCCCCACCGACGGCGGCTTCTTCCCTGAGTACCGTTGCGTGGCCAGCGACGGCGGCACCGACTTCGGGTTCTGCATCGATCCGACGCCGTGATAGCGGGCCGCGCATGATGCTCCACGCCGTCGTCGTCTTCTCGCTCGCCGCCGCACCCGAGCCCTTCCTCCGCCTCCGCGCGGTGGGGGACATCATGCTGGGCACCACGGTGCCCGAGGGGAAGCTCCCGCCCGACGACGGGGCGAAGCTGCTCGAGGGCGTCACCGCGCTGCTCCAGGACGCCGACCTCACCTTCGCGAACCTCGAGGGGCCGCTGTGCGACTCGGGCACCTCGTCGAAGTGCCGCAAGGGCGGCAACTGCTTCGCCTTCCGCACGCCTACGGCCTACGGGAAGTACCTCGAGGCGGCGGGCATCGACCTGGGGTCGACGGCGAACAACCACTCCGGCGATTTCGGGGAAGGCTGCCGCCGTGAGACCGAGGCCACCCTCGACGCGCACCACCTCGCGTGGTCAGGACCCCCGGGCTCGATCGCCCACGTCACCGCCAGGGGCAAGAAGGTCGCGCTCATCGCGTTCCACACCAGCGGCTCGTGCAATGACGTGAACGACCTGCCCACCGCAGTGAAGCTGGTGCAGCAGGCGAAGAAGGAGAACGACCTGGTGATCGTCAGCTTCCACGGCGGGGCGGAAGGCACCAACGCCACGCGCGTCAAGGACGGGGCCGAGCGCTACCTGGGGGAGAACCGGGGCGACCTCAAGACCTTCACCCACGGGGTGATCGACGCCGGCGCCGACCTCGTCCTCGGTCACGGCCCCCACGTCGTGCGCGGCATGGAGATCTACAAGGAGCGGCTCATCGCCTACTCGCTGGGGAACTTCGCCACCTACGGCCGCTTCGATCTCTCGGGGGCGCTGGGCTTCACCGTGCTGCTCGAGGTCTCGCTGGCCGAAGACGGGCGCTTCGCAGGCGGCAAGCTCGTCTCCACCCGGCAGGAGGGCAAGGGCGTTCCCTTTCCCGACGAGGCCAACCGGGGAGCCCGGCTGGTACGCCAGCTCACGCAGCTCGACTTCCCGAAGACCGGCGTTCGCATCGACGAGACGAGCTTCGCCCTCTCGCCGCCCTGACGGTTGGCCTTCGCTGCTTTCCCTTCACCGGAAGTTGACAGGTCGCACTGAACACGTGTGCATACGTCTATATACAGGGCCGGTGAGTTCTCCGTCCTCTCTCGCTGGAGCGCATTGCGGCACGCACGCCGCCGTCCCCGCGGTCGAGATCTGCTCCCGCTGCGGCACCTTCCTGTGCGGCGAGTGCGTCGAGTACTTCCGCGAAGTGACGCCGGCCTGCGCGAACTGCCTCCCGGTGTTGAGGGGGAGCCCTGCCTCGACGCGGGCGAAGATCTCCCCGGTCTTGTCGACCCTGGGGCTCGGCGGCCTGGGCGCGGGCTTTCTGGTGCACGGCCGCCGCGGGCTGATCGTCTGGGCGGTGAGTTTCGTGTTCGGCTTCGCGGGACTCGCCTTCGGCGCCCAGGAGCTGCGGCTCATTCGCGCGGGGCAGGCGGGGACCCGGGGGCGCGGCTGGGCCCGGGCCGGCCTCGCGGTGGGGGCGATCTTCGCGCTGGGCTTCGGGCTGCTGCTGGTGAGCTTCGGCTACTTCATGGTGCGGACGTACGGCAGAGCGGGCTGATCAGCTCCGGCCGGTACTCGAAGTGCATCGTGTCGTAGTGCTTCCACCGGCCGCCCCAGATGAAGCCCTCGGCCTCGAAGGCATCGACGATTTCCTGGGGGATCCTGTTCTTCCAGATCATCGGATGGCCCCGGTACGTCCACCGCCAGTAGTTGCTGCGCTCGACGTTGAGATCGATGGCGATGCCGAACGCGTGGCCCGAGAGGCGCTTGCTGCGCTTGATGGTGCGCCAGATCCACGTGCCCCCGATGTCCTTGAGGAACGGGAGCAGCTTCGGGTTCGCCTTCACCTGCGGCTCGAGGCGCTCCACCACGCGCTTGAGCGCATCTACCGTGCGCTGGTGGAACGGGTAGCGCAGGCCGAAGAAGCGCACGCGGCCCAGGCGGTCCTGCACCTCGCTGCGCTTGCTGCCGTAGGTGGCGAGGAAGAGCTCTTCGACGCGCGCGCGGCCGGGATCCTCGATGGGCCCGGCGTCGGTGGTGTCGATGGGCACGATGGGCCCGGTGACGTAGGGCGGCTGGAAGATGTCTTCGAGGTGGGGGAGCTCTTCGGACTCGGGGTCGTTCGCACCGATGCCGGTGTTGGCGTCCCACGCCACGAAGACGCCGTTCTCGAGGTCGAGCCCCCAGCCGGCGTCGGGCTGCCACTTCACGGCGCCGGCGTACCAGGTGGGGAGGCAGGCGAGGCCCGCGGGCGGACGTCCCCCGTCGGGGGCGCGCGCCCCTCCGTCGCTCTGGGTCAGCACGGTGATGAGGGCGACTGCGAGCAACACGGGAGTTCCGGGTCTACTCTGGCTTCTGCGTTCCTGCGATTTCGCGGTGTGAAGAGAGCATGGGCCCGGTCCCGCTCAC
>JBBRUE010000727.1:0-4127 GCA_038248085.1 Myxococcales bacterium
CGCAGCGCTCGTCGATGCGGTTCCACAGCTCCGGGGGCAGCGACTTGCGCGCGAGGTCGGTGGCGGCCTTCTCGCTCGACACCTCGACGCTCTCGCTGCCGAAGCCCATCGAGCGGCTCTTCTGGCTGAAGGCCTCCGCGCCGAGGTTGGTGGTGAGGATCACGATGGTGTTCGAGAAGTCGATGTGGCGGCCCTTGCCGTCGGTCAGCCGGCCCTCCTCGAGCACCTGGAGCAGCAGCATCAACACTTCGCGGTTGGCCTTGTCGATCTCGTCGAGCACCACCACCGACGACGGCTTGCGGCGCACCGGCTCGGTCAGCTGCCCGCCCTCGCCGAAGCCCACGTACCCGGCGGGGGCGCCGATCAACCGCGAGACGCCGTGGCCTTCCGACATCTCCGACATGTCGATGCGGATCATCGCGTCGCGGCTGCCGAACACCACGTCGGCCAGCCCGCGCGCCATCTCGGTCTTGCCCACGCCGGTGGGGCCGAGGAAGAGGAAGCTCCCCATCGGGCGGCGCGAGGAGAAGCCCGCGTAGTTGCGGCGGATCACCTTCGCCACGCGATCGATCACCTCTTCGTGACCGATGACGCGCTTGCGCAGGTCGTTCTCCATCGAGAGCAGCCGCGCAGAGTCGTTCATCAGCAGCCGCTCTTCCGGCAGCTGGGCCAGCTTGGCCACCACGCGCGCGATGTCTTGCGGCTCGACCAGCGTCTTGCCCTCGCGGTGGCAGCGCGACCCGGCGAGATCGAGCACCGAGATCGCCTTGTCGGGGAGGAAGCGGTCGGTGATGTACTTCGCCGACATCGACGCCGCGGCCTGGAGCGACTCCGGCGCGTACTTGAGCCGGTGGTGCTGCTCGTAGCGCGCGATGACGCCGTTCAAGATGTAGACGGTGTCGGGCACCGAGGGCTCGTTGACCACCACCGGGGTGAAGCGGCGCTCGAGGGCGGGGTCGTTGGCGAGGTGCTTGCGGTACTCGTCGTGCGTGGTGGCGCCGATGCAGGGGAACTCGCCGCGCGACATCGCCGCCTTGAGCTCGTTGGCCGCGTCCTGCGGGCCGTCACCGGTCGAGCCGGCGCCCATCAGGGTGTGGACCTCGTCGATGAACACCACCACCCGGCCGGCGTTCTTGACCTCGTCCTTCAGGGCGTTGATCCGCTCGCTGAACGAGCCGCGCAGCTGCGTGCCGGCGACCAGCGTGCCCATGTCGAGCTCGATGATCAGCCGCTCGCCCGCGGGCCCGCGGAGCATCGCCAGCTGCTGCGCGACGCCTTCCACCACCGCGGTCTTGCCGACGCCGGGCTCGCCGAGCAGCACCGGGTTGTTCGTGCGGCGCTTGCCGAGGATGTCGATGATCTCGTCGATCTCCCGGGCGCGGCCGACGACTGGGTCGAGCTTCCCCTCGCGCGCCAGCGCGGTGAGGTTCTTCCCCAGCGAGGTGAGGAGCGGGAACGTGCGCGCGTCGAGCTGCCACTTGCCGGACACCACCGACGGCGTCGGCGCTGGCATGGAAGGGGAGGAGATGAGCGGCGCGGGCATCGCGTCGAGCGCCGCCACGTCGTCGTCGCTGACGTCGTCGACGAGATCGCGGATCGACATCGCGGGCTTGAGCGTCGCGGGCCGCGGCGCGGGAGGCGGCGGCACCACCACCGCGGTGCGCATCGGCGGCGCGAAGGGCAGGGGAGGCGCTCCCACCGGCCGGCCCGACGCGGCGCGCGGCATGTTCGGCGGCAGCTCGCGCTGCAGCATCAGCCGGCGCGGCATGCGGCCCGAGGTGAAATAGGACAGTGCGGTGTTGCGCAGCGCGGTCAGGTCCATGCCCGTCTTGAAGAGCAGGTCCTGCGCGGAGCAGCGCACGCGCGTCATGGCGATCATCACGTGCAGGCAGTCGGCCTCGGCGGTGCCGCAGTTGGCGGCGATCTCGCGGCCGCGCTCGCGGAGCTCCTTGATCAACCCGTCGGGCTCGCTGGGCGCGGTGGTCAGCAGCTCCAGCAGCACGTCTTCGTTGACGCCCTTCTCCGTCAGCAACATCGCTGCGCGGTTCTCCACGGTGAACATCGCCAGCAGCACGTGGGCCGTCGTCAGTCGCTGGCTCACGCTCTTGGCGATGTCCTCGGCCTCCAGCATCACTTGCGCGAAGTCGCTGCTCTCGACCATGTGGCGGTAACTCCGGTGCTGAAGCGGTAGGGGGTGAGTTGTACCCCCGCGAGATCGTTGGCTCAAATTTTCCGCTACAGGGGTGTGGTGGCCTGTGTCGATTGGTGGCGCCCTCGAGTTTCAAGGGGTTGGGACTTCCGCTTTTCCGTGGCGAAACCAATGGGTTGGTGAAATCACTCTGTCGCGCGTGCGTTGAGTGCGCGCACCGGAACCCCATGGAAGCCCTGACGTTGCCCCTTCGTGCGTTGCTCGATCCCGTCGGGGCCATCCCGAAAGCGGTCGAGGCGCGTCGTTGGTTCGTGCCGATGGCCCTCGTCGCGGTGCTCACCTCGGCCGCGGGCGCGGTGATCGCCCTGCGCCTCGACGCCGCGCGCGTCGTCATTCCCAAGCTCGCGATGAGCGGCGAGCTGATGAAGGCCAGCGAGCGCGAAGTGAGCGAGGCCATCGAGCAGGCCCAGCGCGTGGCCCTGGTGGGAGGCATCGCCAAGGGGCTGCTGCTCATGCCCCTGTTGATCCTGCTGCTGTCGGTGGTGCTGAAGATCGCCTCGTGGCTCATCGGCCGGAAGGCGTTGTTCGCCGACCTCTTCACCGTGGCCTCGTTGACGATGCTCCCGGTCGCGGTGTTCCACGGCATCGAGGTGCTCGCCGCGCTGCAGCTCGAGCTCATCACCCCGCGCGTCGCCGAGACCCTGGTGCCCTCGTCGGTGGCGGGCCTGGTGGACATGGCCTCGCCGGCCCTCGAGCGCGTGTACCGCGCGATCGACTTCATCAACATCTGGGCCTCGCTCCTCATGGGGCTGGGCTTTGCCGCGGCCTCGAAGTGGAGCCCGTGGAAGGGCGCGCTGTTCGGCCTCTTCCTCTACGTGCTCTTCGCGGCGGCGGTCTTCGTGGGGCTGCCGGGGCTGGCGCCGACAGAAGGCATGGGAGGCAACTGACGTGAGCGCCTTGAGTCTCCTCGTCGCCCTGCAGCTCGCCTCGACGCCGATCACCCTCGAAGAGGTCCGCCAGGCTTCGCGCCAGTCGCTCGACTCCATCCGCGCGCAGCTCGACGTCACGCGGGCCGAGTCGAATACCAGGTCGTCTCGCTCGGTGATCTTCCCCCAGCTCGATCTCAACCTCGGCGCCGGGGTGTCGCTCATCGGCTCGCAGCGTTCGTTCCAGACCGTGCCGGTGCTCGACGCGACTACCGGCGCGATCAGCGGCTTCGAGCAGAGGGTGGTCAACACCCAGCCCGTCGAGCAGGGCCGCTTCAGCTTCGGCGTTTCGGTCAACCAGCTCCTCTACGACGGTGGCCGGTGGTGGAACCAGATCGCCCAGTCTGGCGCGCAGGAAGAGGCCACCCGTGGCCTGTTGGCCGAGCAGCAGCTCTCCAGCGAACTCGAGGCGACGCGGCGCTTCTTCGAGCTGGTGAAGGCCCAGCTCGCCTTCAAGGTCTTCGTGGAGACGGTGGGCCGCACCAAACAACAGCTCGAACGAGCCCAGGCGCTCTACGAGGCCGGCCGAGGCCAGCGCAGCGCGGTGTACGACGCGCGCACCAGCCTCGCGAACGACGAGATCAACGTGGTGCGGCAGAAGCAGCGCATCGGCCAGGCGCGGCTCTCGCTGCTCCAGTGGCTCGGGCGCAGCGACTCCGACGTGGAGGCGGTCGTTCCCGCCGACCTCGACCAGGCCGCGCCCCGCTACGAGACCACGAAGGCGCTCGAGTCGGCGCGCAAGACCCGGCCGCTCTTCAAGTCGCTCGAAGCGCAGATCCACGCAGGCGAGCTCGGGGTGGCTGTTTCCCGCGCCGACTACTTCCCGCGCATCGGGGCCTCCGCCCAGTACTCGCGCAGCTCACCCGAGCTCGGCCTCTTCTTCGACCCCACCCGGCAGAACGTGCTGACGCTCGGCGCGAACCTCACGTGGGACCTCTTCAGCGGCTTCCAGCACGTGGCCCAGGAAGAGCGCGCCCGCGCCGATCTCGCGC
>JBBRUE010000728.1:0-4125 GCA_038248085.1 Myxococcales bacterium
CAAGAAGTTGCGCGCGACGACCGAGCCGCGCTGTTTGATCAACGTCACGTGCCCGACGTAGTTCTTGTGCTCGAGCGGTTGCACCCACGAGCCCGCATCTTCACCCTCGAGCGTGACCTGCACCGCTTCGCGCCCGAGATTCACGAAACGCAGACGCGCCTCGGAGCGGGGCGCTCCGGCATCGGGTTCATCGCACTTCGGAGGTGCAGTGACCTGCGGGCAAGCGAGGAGCAGGCCTGCACAGGAGGCAACGACGATGCTTCTGAACTTCATGGTTGGGAAATCCTTCGTGGCGCTGGGTCGGCCCCCGGTCACGTGAAGACGTCTTAGCACGGCTGCGTCACGACCATGAGCCCCGAGGCGTGGCTCGCCCCGATGCCGCCGAGGAAGAACACCAACAGCGCGATGAGGGTCCACTACACCGCGACGTAGACGATGGCCGGAGATCGCGTGGAAGAGGCCGGTCGGCACCGCCAAGCACAACCCGAAGAGCGACAGCGAGTGTCACGAGAGAGTACCCCAGCGCCGCTCATAAGAGCCTCGGCTCCACCTGAGCCAGCACCTTCTTGAGGGTGTCGAAGCTGACCGGCTTGGTGAGGCAGTCGTTCATGCCGCTGCGGAGGCAGGCGGCCAGCTCTTCGGGCATCGCGGAGGCGGTGACGGCGAAGATGGGGAGCAACCCCGCCGGGCCGCTCAAGCCGCGGATGCGCTCGGTCGCCTCGAAGCCGTCCATCACCGGCATGTGGCAGTCCATCAGGACGGCGGTAAAGGCGCCGTGGCGCACCAGTTCCAGGGCGTCGCGCCCGTTGGAGGCGGTGATGACGTGGTAGCCGGCGCGCTCCACCAGGGCGGTGGCCACCTTGAGGTTGATGACGTTGTCGTCCACCACGAGGATGGGGGCGACCTTCGCGGGGATGGGCGTGGGGTAGATGGTGGCGGTCGCCTCGGGCCGCGGGGTGGTGCCCTCCGGAAGCTCGAGTTCGAACGAGAAGAGGGAGCCGACTCCCGGTGTGGTGTCGACCTTCATCCGCCCGCCCATCAGCTCCACCAGGTCGCGGCTCAAGGCCAGGCCCAGGCCCGTGCCACCGAAGCGCCGCGTGGTGGACGCGTCGGCCTGGGCGAAGGGCGCAAAGAGGCGCACCAGCACGTCGGGGGCGATGCCGATGCCGGTGTCGTTCACGCTGAAGCGCAGCACCCCTGCTGGCAGGCGCGTGACCTCGAGCGCCACCTTGCCCTGCTCGGTGAACTTGAGCGCGTTGTTGAGCAGGTTGCTGAGCACCTGCCGCAGCCGCAGCGAGTCTCCGCGGGCGATGGCCGGCGCGCCCTCGACGGAGAACCCGAAGCCCAGGCCCTTCTGCGTGGCCAGCGGTCGGAAGAGGTGCTCGAGGTCGCGCAGCAGGGTGCTCAGCTCGAAGTCGACGCGCTCGACGCTCAGCTTGCCCGCTTCGATCTTCGAGAGGTCGAGGAGGTCGTTGATCAACGCCACCAGCGCCTGCCCGCTGCGGTGGACCAGGCCCAGGCGCTCGCGCAGCGAGTCCGTCAACTCCTCGTGGAGCATGCCTTCGGTGAGCCCCAGCACGCCGTTCATCGGCGTGCGGATCTCATGCGAGATGTTGGCGAGGAAGACGCCCTTGGCCCGGCTGAGCTGCTCGAGGTCGGCCATGGCGCGTTCCCGTTCCCGCGCGAAGCGCAGCCCGAAGAGGAAGACGCTCGACAGCAGCATTCCCGCGCGGATCAGCATCACGAAGCGCGGGTGCACGGCGCCCACCGTCGGCAGCCAGGCCAGCTCGTGCGAGATCAGCACGCCGGTGACCGTCACCAGGACGATGCCCAGCCACACCCACCCCGCGCGCCCGTCGAGGAGCAACACCGCGAGGTAGGGGAAGAGCGCGTAGAGCCCCAGGAGCGCGCCGTCGACGTCGCGCTCGACGAGCGTGGGCGCGGTGAAGGTGAGCAGCATCAGGCCCAGGCCTACGTGCGAGGCCACTACCGTCGAGTTCGTCACGCGCAACGCCACCACCGCCAACGGGAGCAGGAAGGCCAGGGACAGCACGGCCACCGACGCGGGCCAGAGGCCCCCGAGCGCGTAGACCCCGGCGCAGAGCACCGAGATGAGCATGCCGAGCACCGCCGCCTGCACCACGAAGCGCGCCCGCCACGCCGTCTGCGTGTCAGAAAGGAGCGTCGCGGGCACCAGCCGGTCGAGGTGGACTGTGAATCCCTGCCACATCTTCTGTTGCTAATGACGGGGGCCCTGAAGATCCAGCCGGGCGCGGCGGGTCTGGCAGGCCCCTGGGTTCGCTCCGCAGCAGCTGATCGGCCTGACCCACGGGGGACACGAGGAGGTGCGGTATGCTGCCCTCCTTGCGCTCACGGCTTGCCCTGCTCCTCGTCGTTCTTTCCACCTGCGGTGTCGAGTCGGCCCGCCCCCTCTGTGCCCCCGAGAAGGCGAAGCTCGACAAGGCGTTGACCGGCCGCTGGGTGGAAGACGGTGGCGGAAAGAAGGGGCTGGGGGTGGTGATCGTCGCGAAGAGCGGGGGCCTGATGAGCGTCACCCTGAACAAGGGCCAGGACGCCGACCCCATCCTGCTCGAGGGGCATGTCTCGCAGGTCGGCACGCTGAACCTGCTGAACCTGCGCGCGGTGGAGGACGGGAAGCTGGAGGGTGGCTACGTCTTCGTTCGGTACGCCCTCGCGGCGGACGGTTCACTCGAAACCTGGCTCATGAAGGATGCCCCCTTCATCGCCGCCATCAACGCCCACCAGCTCAAGGGCGGCCGTACGCAATACGGCGGCACCACGCTCGACGACAGCCCCGAGAACCTCAACCGCTTCATCGCCGCGCAGGACCCCGACGCGCTCTTCGAGAAGTTCGCGACGTTTCGCAAGCGAGAGGGCTGAGACGCGTCTCGAAGGAGAGGAGGAACGAACTTACCGGCTGCCGGACGAGGTCCCCGTCTGCCGCCGCCCGGCCCAGTACCGCCGCGCCGCCCACGGGCGGAGATCGGCGACCGGTTGCGCTTGCACCAGCTCCGTCCAGCGATCGATCGCCCCCCGCCCCTCGGTCCACAGCGCCTGCGCATCGCCCCCGGGCTCGAAGGCGCGTGACTCGAGGGCGTCTCGCTCAGCGAGGAACAGCGGGGCCAGGCGCGCCGGGTCCTTCATCACCGCGCGATGCAACCGCTCGTGCGCCCACCACAGGCTGTCGTCGGGGGTGAGCGACGGCAGCCGCCCGACATCGAGCGGCGTCCCCACGCGCACGGGCTTGAACACCGACAGGCACGGAGCGCTCGTCCCGGTCGCCCACGCGCGGACGTCCGAGCCCGTCAACTCGACCACCAGCGAAGCCGTGGTCTGCGAGGCCGCGAGGACCCCGCCCGCGTGCATGCAGGGCGCCCGCATCGCGCCGCGGTACCACTCGTAGTCCGGCCACGCCGTGTCGCCGTGGTCGCGCAGCAGTTGGGCGAAGTCGCGCGGTGACGCCGCGGCGGCCCCCAGCGCCCCGGTGCGCGCCCGGCGCAACCGGCAGGCCGACACGCCCGTCTTCACCACGTCGGAGTGCGCCCCCGCGAAGCCTTCGATCGTCAACCCGTTGGAGATCGACCGCGTGCCGCACACCTTCTCCACCGCCGTCTCGCGGCCAGCCGTCTCGAGCACGAACGCGCCCTTCGGATCGGCGACGAGGAAGCTCGAGTAGTAACGAAAGCCGAGATCTTCGTACCCGCACCGCCCGCCCTGGCCGTGCGCGGCGTGGAGGGCCTGGATGACGGCGACCGCCTCTTCCGCCGAGGCCGCGCGCTCGAGGGCCAGGCGCAGCAGGTCCATGCCGGTGAGGCCGCCCTTCGCGGGCACCCGCTCCTTCGTGAACACCGCCTCGTTGCCGATGACCACCCCGTGCTCGTTGAGCCCCATCTCCGCGCCCCACATCCACACCGGGCGCGAGAGCAGCACCGCGTGCGTGCGCGCCACCTGAGCGATCTCGAGGCCGGTGCACTTCACGACTCCGCTCAGCCCGTCGCGCCGGGGGTGCCATTCGAGGGCCTGCGGCTCGTCGGCCTCGCGGTCGGAGTTCTTCGCGAAGAGCACCCGGTCGGGAAAGACGCGCACCACGGTGTCACACATACA
>JBBRUE010000729.1:0-4124 GCA_038248085.1 Myxococcales bacterium
ACGGCACCTTCTACGCCCAGGGCGTCTTCGACTGACGGAGCGACCATCGACCATGTACGCCGAGCTCGTCTGTCGATCGAACTACAGCTTCCTCAAGGGGGCCTCGCACCCCGAGGACCTCGTGATCCGCGCGTCGGAGCTGGGGATCTCGGCGCTGGCGATCACCGACGACGACGGGCTGTACGGGCTGGTCAAGGCGCACCTCGAGGCGAAGGAGCGCAAGCTCAAGCTCCTGATCGCCTCGTCGATGACGCTCTTCGGGGCGCCTCCGCTGGTGCTCTACGCGGCCACCCCCGAGGGCTACGCCAACCTCAGCACCCTCATCTCCGACAGCCGCCTCGCGCACCCCAAAGGCGAAGCCGGGATCGACTGGCGGCGGGTGGCCGAGCGCTCCACCGGGCTCCTCGCGGTGCTGCCCTCTGCGCCCGAGGGCGAGCACCCCGCGCTCCACCCCCTCGCCGAGGCCTTCCCCGGGCGCTTCTACGTGGGGGTGAGCCGCCACCTCGCGGCCGACGACGAGCCCCGGGTGCACCGCGCGAAGCACTGGGCCGAGGCGCTCGACGTGCCATTGATCGCCCACAACGACGTGCACACCCACGCGCGCGAGCGGCAGCCGCTGCAAGACGTGCTGACCGCCATTCGCTGCGGCACCACGGTGGCGAAGGCCGGCACGCTGCTCTTCCCCAACCCCGAGCGGACGCTCAAGTCACCGCAGGAGCTGCTCACGCTCTTCGCCGATCTCCCCGAGGCGGTCGGCCGCACGATGGAGCTCGCCGAGGCCTGCCAGTTCACCCTCGACCAGCTCCGCTACCACTTCAGTGAAGAGACGCTGCCCCCGGGGCTGAGCGCGATGCAGTTCCTCGTGCAGCTCGTCGAAGAGGGCCTGCGGGTGCGCTACCCCGGGGGCCTTCCCGACGACGTGCGCCGGCAGATCCAGAAGGAATACGGGCTCATCGAGGCCCTCGACTACCCCGGTTACTTTCTCGCGCTGTGGGACATCGTCCGCTTCGCGCGCGAGCGGGGCATCCTTTGTCAGGGGCGGGGGAGCGCGGCCAACTCGGCGGTGTGCTTCGCGCTGCAGATCACCGCCATCGACCCGGTGCGCATGGGGCTGCTCTTCGAGCGCTTCCTCTCGATGGAGCGCCGCGAGCCGCCGGACATCGACGTCGACTTCGAGCACGCCCGCCGCGAGGAGGTGCTGCAGTACGTCTACGAGAAGCACGGCCGGCACCGCGCGGCGATGGTGTGCGAGCACATCTGCTTCCGCGGGCGCATGGCGGCGCGCGAGGTGGGCAAGGCGCTGGGGCTCTCGCTCGACCAGGTCGACCGGCTCTCGAAGGCGATCGACTTCGGGGAAGAGGTGGGGGCGTGGCAGCTCCGCGAGGCGGGGCTCTCGGCGGACGATCTCGCGGTGCAGCAGACGGTGGCGCTGGCCCGGCAGCTGATCGGCATGCCGCGGCACCTCTCGATTCACGTCGGCGGCTTCGTCATCACCCAGGGGCCGCTCACCGCGCTGGTGCCGGTGGAGAACGGCTCGATGGAGCAGCGCACCGTGGTGCAGTGGGAGAAGGACGATCTCTCGGCCCTCAACATCTTGAAGGTCGACCTGCTCGCGCTGGGCATGCTCACGGTGATCTCCCGGTGCCTGGCGCTGATCGACGAGACCACCGGCCGCACATGGACGATGGCCACCATCCCCGCGGAGGACCCGGCGGTCTACGACATGCTCTGCGACGGCGACTCCATCGGCACCTTCCAGGTCGAGAGCCGGGCGCAGCAGAACATGCTGCCGCGCCTCAAGCCGCGGTGCTTCTACGACCTGGTGGTGGAGATCGCGATCATCCGTCCGGGGCCGATCGTCGGCGAGATGGTGCACCCCTACCTCCGGCGGCGAAACGGGCTGGAAGAAGTGACCTACCCCTCGCCCGAGGTGCGCGACATCTTGAGCCGCACCCTGGGGGTCCCGCTCTTCCAGGAGCAGGCGATGAAGCTGGCGATGGTGGCCGCCGGCTTCACCGCGGGGGAGTCGGATCGCTTACGCCGCGCGTTGACCAACAAGCGGGCCGACACCTTGCTCCCCCCGTTCCGCGAGCGCTTCGTGGAGGGCTCGGTGGACCGCGGGTACAGCCGCGAGTTCGCCGAGCGCTGCTTCGACAGCTTCAAGGGCTTCTCTCACTACGGCTTCCCCGAGAGCCACTCGGCGTCGTTCGCGTTGATCGCCTACGCGTCGTCGTGGCTCAAGCGGTACTACCCCTCGGCCTTCTGCGCCGCGCTGCTCGACGCGCAGCCGATGGGTTTCTACGCGCCCCACACGCTCGTCGACGACGCCCGGCGCCACGGGGTCGAGGTGCGCGCGGTCGACGTCAACGCCTCGGACTGGGGCTGCACCCTGGAGCTCGACGACGACGAGGTTGCGGTGCGCGCGCCGCCGATGGAGGGCCGCATGCCCCGGCAGCCGGTGCTGCGCCTGGGCTTCGAGCTGGTGCGGGGGCTGCGCGAAGAGAGCGCCCGCCGGGTCGAGGCCGCGCGGCGTGACGGCCCTTTCAGCTCGGTGGCCGACGTCGCCCAGCGCACCCGCATGCCGCGGCACGAGCTGACCCGCCTCGCGCTCGCCGGCGCGCTCAACTCGCTGTGCCACAACCGGCGCAACGCGCTGTGGGATCTCCACGCGCTGGGGCCGTTCGACGAAGATGACCTCTTCTTCGGGTTGCCGATGGTGGCCGATCGCGCCGACTTCCCGCTGATGTCGGCCCCGGAGCGCGTGTCGGCCGACTTCGAGACGGTGAGCCTCTCGCTCGAGGCCCACCCGGTGGGGCTGTTGCGGCCGCAGCTCGAGCGGCTGGGCGCGGTGACCTCGGGAGACCTGCTCAAGGTCGGCAGCGGGCGCACCGCGAAGCTGGGGGGGCTGGTGATCGTCCGCCAGCGGCCTCCCACGGCGAAGGGCTTCACCTTCCTCTCGATGGAAGACGAGGCGGGCATCGCCAACGTCATCGTCGAGCCGCACCTCTTCGAGAAGTACCGCCGCGAGATCACCGGCACGCCGCTGCTGGTGGCGACCGGGCGGGTGGAGCGCAGCGGGAAGGTGGTCAACCTGAAGGTGACGCACCTCGAGGCGTTGATCCCCGAGCTGCCGGTCGCGCCGAAGGTGCATCACTTCCGGTAGTCACGCGGTGGCCGCAGAGGACGCCGCGCGAACGGAAGAGCAGCTCGGGCCATTCGCGATAGCGCAGGCCACGACCAGCTTGTGGAGCTTCTGCGCCTTCGCCTCGTTCTTCACGGTGGTCTGGCCATCGACGCCGATGCGGCCGTAGCGGGTCATCACCATCGCCCCTTCGCGTTCCCTGGTGTGCAACCTGCTCATTCGCCCGACAGCAACCGAGCAGACCGGCGTGCACTACGATGAGGGCGTGCCATGACGCCTGACTTTCCGCTCGGCCAGTTCTTCAGTGCTCTCGAACGCGGCCCCCGCACGCTCGAGCTTGACCGGGTCGTCGCCGATGCACTGCTCGGTGCCGGTGACGCGCGCGGTGAGTTCGTGGCGTTGACGTTGAAGCGGCATGATCACGCGGGCGCCATGTCATCGTTGACCCGCAAGAAGCTGACCAGGCTCTTTCGGCGACTGCGCGTCGAATGGCTCGGGCCACTCGCGCCGGGGGTGGTGTCTGACGGACGCTACCCGCCGGTCTACAGCCATCGCGCGCGACACGAAGGAGGCCCGCCCGAGCGCGAACGCGAAGACCTGCCATTCGATGGCTACGACCCCGACGACCCACAGCTTGAAATCTGGGAACGCGGCTTTCCGGTGCGATTGGGCTGTCGACTGACCGGAACCACCGCCGGTGCTGCCGAGTGGCTCACCGTGCGCGAATTACACCTCGTTCACGCCGACGGCTCGCTGCCCACCGAGCTTGCCCACCCCTCGACCCGTCACCTGCGGCGAGTTGTCGCCTCGGTCTTCGTCGCGTCGCGGGCAGAGGTCGCCAGCGACCAGCAAGGCTCCGCCTGGCCGGGCCACCTGCGCGCCTACCTCAGGTCCATTGGGCGAGAAGTCCTGCTCGACACTCCGAGCGAATGGCAGGCACCAACGTTCTTTCTTTAGGGGGGCCACTGTCCCTTGCGGCGCC
>JBBRUE010000730.1:0-4123 GCA_038248085.1 Myxococcales bacterium
CCTTCGACCCCGCGCAGATCAAGGAGGCCATCACCCGCGAGGTGCAGCGCGGCGGGCAGGTCTACTTCATCCACAACCGGGTGCAGTCGATCGGCTCGATGGAGAAGTTCCTCCGCGAGCTGCTGCCGAGCGTGTCGCTGGTGGTGGCCCACGGGCAGATGGGCGAAGGGGAGCTCGAGAAGGCGATGCTGGAGTTCGTCGAGAAGCGCGCCCAGGTGTTGCTGGCCACCAGCATCGTCGAGAGCGGCATCGACATCTCGTCGGCCAACACGATGATCGTCAACCGGGCCGACCACTTCGGGCTCTCGCAGCTCTACCAACTGCGCGGGCGCGTCGGCCGCTCGAAGGAACGCGCCTACGCCTACCTGCTGGTGCCCCACGGGCGCACGATCACCCGGGACGCGGAGAAGCGGCTCGAGGTGTTGCAGGCCTTCACCGAGCTGGGCGCCGGCTTCAACATCGCCAGCCACGATCTCGAGATCCGCGGCGCGGGCAACCTCCTGGGCAAGGAGCAGTCGGGCAGCATCGAGGCGGTGGGCTTCGAGCTGTACGCGCAGCTGCTGGAAGACGCGATCGCCGAGGTCCGCGGCGAGCCGGTGAAGGACGTCATCGAGCCCGACGTGAACCTGCCACTGCCGGCGTTCCTCCCCGAGATGTACGTGCCCGACGTGCACCAGCGCCTCGTGCTCTACAAGCGCTTCAGCCAGGCGCAGTCGACGGGCGAGCTGGAGGACCTCCGCAGCGAGTGCGTCGATCGGTTCGGCGACCCGCCCGACGAGCTCGACGCCCTGCAGGAGGTGATGATGCTCAAGATCGATCTCCGCCGCCTCGCCCTGCGCGCGCTCGACGGGGGTCCCGGCCGCCTGGTGGTGACCCTCACCAACGACGCGCGCCTCGACGGCGGGCGCCTCGCCAAGCTGGTGCAGAAGTCGAAGGGCCTCTACCGCCTCATCCCCGACATGAAGCTGGTGGCGAAGGTCGACCCGTCGGTGAAGGGCACGGAGTTCATCCCCGCCGCGCGCAAGGTGCTCCGCGATCTGCTCGCGTGTGCGTCTTCGGCGCTGCAGTAGGCGGTGCCTCGCGGTCGAACGGGGGAGCGCGCTCGTGAAGCGGCGCGACGATCGATCGTCATCGTCATCGTCATCGTCATCGTCAAGGGCGCCGACTTGCGGCTGCTGGTGGTGGGCCTCAAGTCGGCGCGTCAACGTGACGACACGTCAGGAGCACGTCAGCGGGTCAGGCCGCGAGGTCGGCCGCGAGCCCGGGTGCTGACCCCACCACCGGTGCGAGGCAACCCCGAGGAGCCCGGCGGCAACCGCCCGCCACGAGGCGAAATCAGCCGCGGCCGAAGCGTTGCACTGTGACTGGGCATGCTGAACGCCGCGCTCGCTGCACTCGCTCTCACCGCCGCACCGCCCCTGGTGACGACGGAAGGCGTGGCGCTGGAGGAATCGGGCAAGGCCCCGGTCGAGCTCCCCTTCATCGGCGTCCAGATCGACGCCGGCGCGCCTGACGGCATCGGGGCCTCACTCGTCGTGACGCCGGGCCGCTACTTCCGGCTCCACGTCGGGGGGCTGACCAACGGCGTGGGCACCGGCGTGCGCATCGGCGTGATGCTGGTCGCCTTCCCCACCCTCGCCTTTCGCCCGCTGATCGGCGTCGATGCCGGCTACGTCTTCGGCGGCCAGGGCGCGTGGCTCCCGCAGCTGCTCACTGATCAGACCGCCCGCAACGCGGTGACCGGGCTCAACGTCGGCTTCGCCAATGCCCAGGTCGGCTTCGAGATCGGCTCCAAGAACGTCGCCTTCACCCTGCGCGCCGGCCTCTCGTACGTCGACCTCGGCGCGACCAGCCAGAGCATCGCCACCAGCGGCTCCACGTCGATCTCGGCCAGCGGCCTCGCGCTCCGCGGCTTCATTCCCTCGGCGCGACTGGGGTTCCTCTTCTCTTTCGGCTGACCCTCTCACCCAATCCCCCCAGCCTGTCCGGGCGCGTCCACACCACTTCCCCTCCCCCCGTGAGGTGGACGTACCCGGGCAGGCATTTTTTCCTCACGAGGCCTCCCCATGCTTCGCCCCGCAGTGCTCTGTGTCGGTTCCCTGGTTCTCGCTGGCTGCGGCAACCCGTTCTTCATCGAGGGCAAGGCCGCGGCGGTCTGCCAGCACCTGACCAACCAGCGCTTCCAGGTGCCCAGCGACGTGCGGGCGCAGGTGGAGCAGCTTCCCCCCGAGCTGCGCCAGGGCGTCGAGGTCTCGCGCGTCTTCGACTTCGACGTCTCGGCCAAGGTGCCGCCGGAGCTCAAGGACATGCTCGACTCGCACTTCGCGCTGACGTCGATCAAGCTCACCGCGGTCGAAGGATCGACCGATCTCGGGTTCATCGACGAGGCGCACGTGACGCTCCAGCCGCTCGCGCAGAGCACGCTCGAGGCCCGGCGGTTCGACTATGTGCGCGCCGAGGCCGCCCCCCGCGTGGTGCGGTGGAACGGAGACGCCTTCGACGTCGCGGCGTACCTCGAGGCGGGCAACCTGCGGTACCTGGTATCGCTGATAGGTTCGCTCCCCCAGGGCGACGTGGTGGTCGACGTCGAGGCGTGCGCCGAGGTGGGCGTCAAGCTGCAGTACCTCTGAGATTCCGTCCGCTCTCCGTTCAGGACCACGCGCGCGAGCAGGGCCGGTGGAGTATGGCCCGGGGCCATGGACCTTCGGCTCAAGGACAAGGTGGTGCTGGTCACCGGCGGCACCCGCGGCATCGGTCACGCAATCGCGCGGCGCTGCGCGGAAGAGGGCGCGCACGTCGGCGTCTGCGGCCGCACCCGGGAGACCCTCGACGCGGCGGTCCAGGCCCTCACGGCCCTCGGCGTCCGCGTGCACGGCGAGCAGGTCGACGTACTGGTGCCGGGCGGCGTGGAGCAGTTCGTCGCCGCCGCGGCCCGCGCCCTCGGTCGGGTCGACGGGGTGGTGGCCAACGTCGGCGGCACCTTCGGCGGGAACTTCCTCGAGACGACCCCGGAGGACTGGGTGAAGACGCTCGAGGTGAACCTGGTTCACGCCGCGAGGCTCCTTCGCGCCAGTGCCCCGCACCTCGAGGCGAGCGGGGGCGGGAGCGCGGTGATCATCGCGTCGATCTCCGGTTCCCGACCGGGCCCCCGACCGCAGTACGGGGCGTCGAAGGCCGCGGAGATCGCGCTCGCTGCCTCGCTGGGCCGCGAGTTGGCCAGCCTGAAGATCCGCGTCAACACCGTCAGCCCCGGGAGCATCCTCTTCGAGGGCGGCTCGTGGGCGAAGCGCGTCAAGGAGATGCCCGAGCGCATCGCCCAGTTCGTGAAGAACGAGTTCCCGTGGGGCCGCATGGGCACCCTCGACGAGGTCGCCGACGTCGCCGCCTTCCTGCTCTCGCCGCGCGCGAGCTGGGTCAGCGGGACCGACGTGGTGGTCGACGGGGCGCAGAACACGCCGAGCGTTCAGTTGAAGTGAGTCGGCTCAGCGCTCGCGGATGACAACCGCGAGAGGTCCGTCACAGCTCGAGGAGCTTCATCTTGTTCTTCGCCGCCTTGGCGATCTTCCCTTTGCCCTCGGAGAGCCCCTCGAGGATCTCCGCGCCGATGTTCTTGAGCTCGAACATCGGCTTCTCGGCGAAGTGCACGCCCAGGTAGTACCGCGCCTCGTCCGACAGCTTCTTGTCCTTGTGGACAGCCTCGCCGATCTTGAAGCCCTCCTTGTGGAGCTTCTCCAGCTCGACCAGCACGGGATCTCGTTGGCGCGCCCGGGGGTGCGGGTCGAGGCTCGAGTGGGCGAGCTGGTTGACCACCAGGCCGAAGCGGTCCTCCGGGGTCGCGACCATCGAGCGCCCGAGCATCTGGCCGATGGCGTCGGCGCGGGCGGCGTCCTTCTTCACCAGCGACTTCGCCTTCTCGCGCAGGAGCGCAGCCCACGCCTCCCCATCTGCGGCACGCACCGGCTCGAGTTGCCTGCGAGCCACGGCGAGGTGCCCGGTGAGGTTCTTCCCGCCCGCGTCGAGCAGGCGCTTCACCTCCTTCTTTCCGAGGGTGGTGGCGAGCGGAGCCAGCACGTCGGCGAGCACCTGCGCGCCGGTCTCGTCTTCCGCGTCGGCGAGCGCCTCG
>JBBRUE010000731.1:0-4109 GCA_038248085.1 Myxococcales bacterium
CCCCTCGAATGCCGAGGCGCAACGCGACCTGTCCGTCAGCCTCAACAAGTTGGGACAAGTGCTGGAGGCCCAGGGGGACGTGCCGGGCGCCCTCACCTCGTACCGGAAGTCCCTGGCCATCGCCGAGAAGCTCGCCGCTGCGGACCCCTCGAATGCCGTGGCGCAGCGCGACCTGTTCGTCAGCCTCAACAAGGTGGGCGACGTGCTGGTGGCCCAGGGGGACTTGCCGGGCGCCCTCACCTCGTACCGGAAGTCCCTGGCCATGCGCGAGAAGCTCGCCGCTGCGGACCCCTCAAACGCCGTGGCGCAGCGCGACCTGTTCGTCAGCCTCAACAAGGTGGGCGACGTGCTGGTGGCCCAGGGGGACTTGCCGGGCGCCCTCGCCTCGTACCGGAAGTCCCTGGCCATCGCCGAGAAGCTCGCCGCTGCGGACCCCTCGAATGCCGAGGCGCAGCGCGACCTGTCTTTCATCAAAGAAAGGGTGGGGAAGCTCAGCGCGCAGAGGGGAATCCCCGGACGGGGTCGTGCTGCTCAGTAGGTGACCGTCTCAATGGTTCGCTTGAAGGGAGAAGCAGCCCGCGTCTGCTCGCCAGAAATTGACCACCGATTTCAGGGGCGACGTGGAGCCGTACGGGATGGCCTCGCGACGGAAGCGTCCCTGTGGAGAATGCCGGCGCTGGTTCGAGCCTGATGCGCGGGTAGGCGACCGGCAGAAGGAGCGGAGCCCGCCGGACGACCCCGAGCCACCACGAGTTCCCGCGCCGATGTCGCGACTGCCGTGGACGACGGCGCAGGAAGAGTTCGGCAACGTGGGCGCCGACTTCCTGGGGCTCGGCTTCACGCTGGGCGGCCTGGTGGGCAGCGGCGTCTCCCTCGCGATATGGGCCAACCCGGGCGAAGACTGAGCGCGGTCTGCGTCGGGCTCGTTCCGCTGGCCGAGGGCCCACGCTGGGCGATAGAGGGGCGCATGCGCCTCCTGAGCCTCGTCGTCCTCCTGGCCCTCTCGTCGAGCTTCCTGTCGTGCGAGTCGACTGTCACCTGCGGGCCGGGAACGGCGCTCTCCGGAGGGGCCTGTGTCCCCACCCAGGGGCTCAGCTGTGGCACGGGCACCACCGTGATGGGCGACGCCTGCGTGGCGATCGCGAGCTGCGGCGCTGGCACGGTCAACCAGGGCGGCAGCTGTGTGCCCCAGAGCCCGTTGAGCTGCGGCACGGGCACGACGGCGATCAACGGGCGGTGCGAGGCCTCCATTCAGACCTGCGGCGCGGGGACGAGCGCGCTGGGCACGAGCTGTGTCGCGCCGGTGCAGCAGTGCGGCGCCGGCACCACCCTGCAGAACGCCACCTGCGTGGCCACGGTGCAGTCGTGCGGTGCGGGCACCAGCGCGCAGGGAACCAGTTGCGTGGCGGCCCTCCAGTCGTGTGGCGCGGGCACGACGGCCAGCGGCACCCAGTGCGTGACGCAGGGCCTGACCTGCGGAGCGGGCACCGCCACCGTGGGCAGCCAGTGCGCCGTCAACCTCGGCACGGTGTGCTCGACCGACACCGTCGGCGCGGGAGGCACCACCTGCGTGGGCCGCGTCACCTGCGCCACGGGCACCACGCGCGTCGCCGATGCTTGCCAGCCCCAGCTCTCGACGCTCTGCGGCCCGGGAACGCACGTGGTCAGTGGCCGCTGTGAGCTCGACGGCGCGGTCGCCTGCGGCCCCGGCACGACGCTGACCGGCGGGCGCTGCGTGCTGCCGACGCCGGTCCCGTCGCTGGCGACCTTCACGGCCAGCACGTCGCTCAACGTCGCCTACGACCACGAGGACTACTACTACATGACCGGTACGCGGACCTGGCACCGGGTGATCATCACCGACCTGAGCGCCGGCAACGCGCTCTCGTGGGCCACCTCGCAGATCGCCCCCGTCGGCACGGGCGCGGCGCTCCACCTGAAGCTCGATTCGCTCTCGCTGAGCCTCAACTCGTCGATCACGAAGACGATCGCCAACGCCCGGTTCACCGGCGGCGCGTGCGACACCTCGCTCGTCCCCACCGACCTCGCAGGGACCACCGCGGAGACCTACGCGAACTTCTACGGGTGGAGCCTCGCGACGCCGACGATGAACGCGTGCAGCGCGGCGGGCTCGGTTCGGCTCGACCGGTTGATGATCAACTCGGTCGACACCGTACGCATCACGCTCAACGTCCAGTTCAACGACGGCACGGTGTGGATGGATAAGATCTACACCGCTCCGTACAACTGATGACCGCGCTGCCGCGGGAGACGCGCACCGGAAATCGCCCCGGTGACCCGCATTCTGGCCCAGCTTCATCAGCGCACCTTCGGTACCGACGTGCTCCGCTTCTGACCAATTGTGACGCTCGTGACGCGGTGACCAGGAGTCCCTCGACGTCGCTCGGGACGAACGGGGCGCGCGCTCTTTATTTTGAATCAACCCTCTCGCTTTCCGAGCTCATCGAGCTCCGTCCCGACGCGGAGCCGATCCAGGTAGCGCTGGTAGACGAAGGAACGGTCGCGTTTCCTCCCCGTCGTCTCGACGAGGACGCCTGCCTTTGCCAGCAACTCCACGGCTCGGCTGGCGGTCGGCTTGGTGGTCGCGACGAGCTTCATCACGGACCCAACGGAGAGGATGGGGTGCTTCGGCAGGAGCTCGAAGAGCCTGAGCGCTGCGAGCGACATGCCGTCCTCGGCGAGCACCCGGGTGCGGTCTGCGCCCACCAGGTTGAAGAGGTCTCGCGCAGAGGCGACGGCCTCGTCGGCGATGGTCGTCACGCCCTCGAGGAAGAAGGCGAGCCATCCCTCCCAGTCTCCCTCCGCGCGCACGGCGTTGAGCCGCCGGTAGTACTCGTCCCGATGCCGCTTGAAGAAGAGGCTCAAGTACAGCAGCGGCCGCGTGAGGGCTTTCCGTTGCTCGAGAACGAGCGAGACCAGGAGTCGCCCGATGCGGCCGTTGCCGTCGAGGTAGGGGTGAATGGTTTCGAACTGAACGTGAAGCAGGCCAGCGCGCAGGAGCGGGGGCATGGCGTCGTCCGCATTCAGGTACACCTCGAACGCGCCGAGGAGCTCGGGGAGCGCCTCGGGCGGCGGGGGCACGTAGACCGCGTTGCCAGGGCGACTACCTCCAATCCAATTCTGACTGCGGCGTACCTCGCCCGGCAGCCGCTCCTGTCCGCGCACGCCCCGCATCAGGCGCAGGTGCGTCTCGTTGAGCAAGCGCATCGAGAGCGGGAGGCCCGACGCATCGGCCAGCTGCGTACGTGCCCAGGTCAGCGCCTCGAGGTAGTTGCAGACCTCTTCGATGTCCGCGTTGGGCGCGGACTGCTCGCGCTGCGCTTCGAACGTGAGCAGGTCCATCAGCGTCGCCTGGGTGCCTTCGATTTGGGAGGAGACGACGGCCTCCTTGCGGACGAAGGCGTAGATGAACCAGTCGAGTGAGGGGACCATCTCGCCGGCCAGCTCGAGCCGGATGAGGGCCTGCTCGGCGCTCTTCAGGCGCTCCATCAGCGGCGCGTCGAGCACCAGCGGCGGATCACCCGGCGGAAGCGGATGCGGGAGAAAGGACGCTCGCTTCTGCACCCCACGCCCCCTTGGGAAAGCCTGCGTTCCTATTGTGATTCGCTAAGAAAGAATTCTTTCCTAGCTCGAGTCACTGGGCAAGGGGACGTTCCTCGCCCGAGCAGAGGTGGCTGATCGCGCCGTCGTCGAACAGGTGCGCAGTTTGGTCGATGGTGGGTCCCGAGGCTCGAGCGCCCAGGACAAATCGGGCGGGGATGCAGCCTTCGGGCGCGGGTAAGTCGAGCGCGGTGGTGCTGTTGGGGCACGCGCTGGTCTCGAGTGGTTCGGTGAAGGAGGACCGGCGCAGGTGCCGGTGCGGCAAGGAGAGCGCTGGACTGGGACCTGCCTGCACTGAGAGAGGCCGTCGCGGAAAGGCTCAGCCCATGCCCCGACCGGGCGAGCCTCGCGACCCCGAGCGCGAGGGACCCAAGCTGAGACGCCGGGGGCCGCGGGGCTGCCGACGCCGCAAAATTGTTGTCACGCAACCGGCCGGTCGAGCCCCCCCCCCAGTCAAAAAAATTGTTGCGGCCCGAGACCCCCGCCCC
>JBBRUE010000732.1:0-4105 GCA_038248085.1 Myxococcales bacterium
CGTAGGGCTTGTTGGGGTTGGTCGGCACCAGCGTCGCCAGCGCGGGCTCGGCGCGATCGACCGGGTCTTCGCTGGGCCCCGCCGGCGCCTCTTCGGCGTTGTTCGAGGGGAGGTACGAGAACAGCTCGCGGGTCAGCGCGATGGCCGACTGCTCGTTCTCCGCGGCGAAGTGGGCCACGCCCGACTTCTGGTTATGCGCGATGGCGCCGCCGAGCGCCTCCTTGGTGACCTCCTCGTGCGTCACCGTCTTGATGACGTCGGGGCCGGTGATGAACATGTACGAGCTGGCCTTGGTCATCAGGATGAAGTCGGTGATGGCCGGCGAGTACACCGCGCCGCCCGCGCACGGCCCGAGGATCAACGAGAGCTGCGGCACCACGCCCGAGGCGAGGGTGTTGCGCAGGAAGATGTCGGCGTAGCCCGCGAGCGACTCGACCCCTTCCTGGATGCGCGCGCCCCCGGAGTCGTTGAGGCCGATGATCGGCGCTCCCACCCGCGTCGCGAGGTCCATCACCTTGCAGATCTTCTGCGCGTAGGCGCCCGAGAGGCTGCCGCCGAACACCGTGAAGTCCTGGGCGAAGACGAAGACCTGGCGGCCGTCGATGGTGCCGTAGCCGGTGACCACGCCGTCACCGGGGATCTTCTTGTCCGCCATGCCGAAGTCGGTGGCGCGGTGGGTGACGAACTTGTCGAGCTCCATGAAGCTGCCCGGGTCGAGGAGCAGGTCGATGCGCTCCCGCGCGGTGAGCTTGCCGTCCTTGTGCTGCTTGGCGATGCGATCGGCGCCGCCGCCGAGCTCCGCCTGCTCTTCGAGTTTCTTGAGGCGGGCGCGGAGTGGATCGTTGTCGAGGAGGTCAGTCATGGCGGCGCCGGACTAACACACGACCCTACCGGTGGCAGCAGTCAGGGGACCGTCAGAGCAGCCGTGCCACCACGCCGGCCGTCAACCCCAGCAGCGCCCCGGCCATCACGTCGAGCGGGTAGTGCACGCCGAGGTACACCCGCGAGAACCCCACCAGCGCGGCGAAGCCCGAGGCGAGCAGGCCCAGCCCGCTCCCTTCGCCCGCCCACGCCACCGCCAGGGCGACCGACGCGGCCGTGTGCCCGGAGGGAAAGGAGAAGGCGTCGGGGTTCTGCACCAGCGCGGTGAAGCCGAGGATGCCCGCGTTGGGTCGGCGCCGCTTCGAGAGCCGCTTCACCACCTGCGCCAGCACTGCCGCGCCACCCGATGCCAGCAACAACATCCACCCGAGGTGACGCGTCACCGACGTCCCGGCCAGCAGCAACACCAGGCCCAGGAAGGTGAGGCTCTGCACGTCACCCAGGTGCGTCACGCCCCGGAGCGCACGCGTCATCACCGGTCGCTGCAGCCGGCTGACGGCCACCAGCAGCGCTTCGTCCCACGCCAGCAGTCTTCGGAGGGTCTCCACGCTCGACACTGTCCTCGACCGGTGGGGCGGTCGCGTGGAGCGCGCGCAACGTTTCAGTGACCGGCGTCGGGCGCGAACTTCGCCGCGTCGAGCTGCCACCCCAGGCGACCGGCGTGCTGCGCGGCCCCGGTCGAGTCGAGCCACCCGCTGATGCGCTCGCTGGCCAGCAACAGCGGCCCCAGCTCCGTGCCCGCGGCGACCAGGCCCGCCAGCTCCGGTGACTGCACCGCCTCGAGCAGCGGCACCTGCTGCAGCCCCTTCGCCACCAGCTTCGGGTCGACCTCGAACTCCACGCCGTGGGCCTGCTTGCCGGTGGCCTTCGCCAGGGCGGCGACCGCCTTCGCCTTCACCTCGGCGTCGTTGCTGAGCACCAGCACCGCGCCCTCGAGGGAGACCCAGAGCGTGCCTTCGCGAAACGCGAGCGCCTTCCGGTCGAGCTTCTCGAGCAGCGCCGCCACCGCGACGGGGTCGGACACCTCCACCAGCAGCGCGGAGCGGAGCGCGAAGACGCGTGCCTCCCGGGTGCGCAGCCCGCTCGTCACCCGCACGTGGCTCAGCAGCAGCGCGGCGTTCCCGGTGATGAAGGGCGCCACCTCGACCGAGAGCGGGGTCAACACCGCGGCGCCCGGGAGCTGCCGCACGACCTGGTCCACCAGCGCCGGCACCTGCGCCTTCGCGATGCGCCCGCGCACCACGGCCATGCCCGGCGCGATGAAGGCCCCCAGCGGCGACGGCCCGGCGCCCGCGAGCTGTGCGAAACGCGCGCCCTTGAGCTTCGCGTCGATGGTGAGTGCCAGCGCGTTCGCCGAGAACGAGAGCGCGCCGGTGGTGGTCCCGGTGGGCGCGACGATCTGCAGGACGCCGGGCAGCCTGGCCGCGAGCGTGAAGGCCGGGCCGACGGTCGGTTTCGTCACGGTGCGGGCGAGCGAGGCGAACTGCGGCTCCACCGTGCGGCCGCGTCCGTCGATGGCGCACGACTCCTTGCCGGCCAGCGCGTAGGCGGCGAGCACGCGCCCCAGCGAATCGCGCGTCGCGTAGATCGACACCCCGGCCTCCACCTTCTCGAAGACCTCGCCCAAGCGCGCGAGCTTCGCGTCGCACGCCTTGCGGTAGGCCTCGAGGTCACTCACCTTCACGCAGCTCACCGTCGCGTCGCCGACGCGCGAGCGGGTGAGGCTCCCGGTGGCGTCGATGCCCACCAGCGCCAGCGCTTCGCGGTTGGTCACGTCGACGTTGATCAGCGGGTGGGCGTCGTCACGCCACGACTCGGGGCGCAGCAGGGCCGAGCGGGTGCCGGCGGCGGTGAAGAAGGGGAGCAGCTGTTCCGCCGCGTCGAGCCGCGGCAGGTACGCGACGACCTCCGCTTCGGCGGGCGCACGCGGCGCGGCGAGGAGGCTGATCAGCACGAGCGACGTCACCATGCGGCGATATTGGCAGAAATCCCGCGCGGGCCGATTTTCCGCCTCCCGCCCAATTTGGCAGCGTGTATGGTCCGCGCCCTCTCGTTCTTCAAAGGAGATCTTCCATGGCCTTCAAGGCATCCAGGGCAAAGTCGGGGTTGTTCGAGATTCACGGGCTCGAGGCGTTCATCGAGAAGAAGGTCGCGGAGCTGCGCGCCGCGCTGGGTATGGCGGCGAAGCCCGAGGCGAAGAAGATCGCGCCCGCGACGAAGAAGGCGGCCCCGGCAGCGAAGAAGGCTTCCTCGACGAAGGACCCGCTCAGCCAGCTGATCAGCGCCCTGGACGGCAACGGCAAGAAGGCGGCGCTGATCAAGGCCGGCAAGCAGAAGGACCAGCTGCTGCGCTCGCTGATCCCCCTCTACATCTCGAAGGGTGCCTTCGAAGTCTCGTCGGGCACGACCTCGAAGTTCTGGGAGAAGCACGGCGTGAAGTTCGCGGCGCCGAACGTCGCCAAGGCACTGCGGGAGCACGTCGGGTACGCGCGCCGCACCGCCAAGGGGGCGCAGATCACCCCCAACGGCGTGAAGTACGTCGAGCAGGCGCTGGGCGGGAAGAACAAGGCCGCCTGAGGCAGGTCGCGGAGTGATGGGGCTCCGCTTCAGTTTCGTTTTGTTCTTCGCCGGCTCGTGCCTCGCACGGCCGGCGAGTTCGTTTGTGGCGGTGCGTTCATGATCCACGAGGCATTGCTGCGAGGGCTCGCGCCGGGCGGCGTGATGTGGCTCCAGGCCTCGGGAAGGAGCCTGTGGCCGCTGCTGCGGGACGGCGACTCGTTGCGCGTCGTGCGCGTCGAGGCGTCGGCGTTGCGGACCGGCGAGGTGGCGGTGGTGAAGCTGCCCACCGGAATACTCGCGGCGCACGTGGTGGTCTCGACCTCGCCGCTGCAGACCGCGTCGACGGCGGGCCTTCTCGACCCCTTGCCGCTCGAGGGGCTCGCGCGCGTGACGGGCTATCGACGCGACGGGGTGGTGCACCCGTGGCCGGCTGACGTGCGGCACGCGCTGCGCTGGTGGCCGGGCGCGGCGCGGGCGCTCAAGCGGGTGCCGGGTCTGCGCTTCGTGGTGCGGTTGTTGCGCGACCGCTGATCACCCGCCGCCGGCGCACTCACAGGGGTCCATCAAGCTCCGTGAGCAACAACCGATATCCGGGCAGAACGCGGGCAAGGCTGTAGAGCACAGGAGGACTGCCGGCGAACTCGCGTCGCTGGTGATCACCAAC
>JBBRUE010000733.1:0-4086 GCA_038248085.1 Myxococcales bacterium
ACCTACGGCTCGAACGGCAACACCGGGGGGCGTCCTCCCGCGCCGCCTCCGTCGGGGAGCACCTACGTCCCGGCGAACCCTGGCTCCAACGGCTCGTACGTTCCGCCGCCCCCTCCCGCGGGTAACGGTGGCTACGTTCCTGCGAACCCGGGCAGCACCAGCACCTACGTCCCGCCGCCGGCGCCGACGCCGAATGGGGGCTACATCCCCGCGAACCCGGGCAACAACGCAGGTCACTACGTCCCGCCTCCCGCGCCGGCACCGAACGGGGGCTACATCCCGGCGAACCCGGGCAACACGCAGAACACCTATGCGCCGCCGCCCCCGCGTCCGACCATCGAGCGCCCGGAAGGCAACCCGCAGCTCAACATTCCGCAGCGCCCGTACTACGGGGAGATCAAGCGTGACCTGCCGTACACGGTGAACCCCACGCTGCCCCCGGGCAACCCGAACCCGCCGCCGCCTCCGAATGCGCGCCCGCGGCCCACGATGATGCCCTCGGCGCCCACGCCGGCCCCGGGCCCCGGCGGCATGCGCCCGCCGCCCCCGCCCCCGCGCTGATCACCGACAGACCCTGAAGCCCCGAGCGCCGATTCCCTTCGTGGGAGTCGGCGCTCTTCTTCTATCGAAACATCGGGAGCCGAACGGAGCGGCGCTCCGTATCGTGCCCAGCGACATTCCGTGTACGGTGCGCCCCCTTCAGTCACCCCCCTGGGGAGGGATTCACCGTGAAGCGTTTCATCGAGCTGTGCCTGTTGTGCGGCGCCGTCAGTGCGCAGGCGTCGGGCTTCTACCTGGGCGACAACGGGGCGAAGGCCATGGTGCAGGGTGGGGCGTTCGCAGCACAGGCGGACGATCTCACGGCGATGCAGCACAACCCCGCGGGGCTCACGCAGCTCAGCGGCTTCTCGTTCCTCGCCGATCTCCAGATGCTGTGGCACGACGTGAGCTTCAATCGGCAGGACGACCCGGCGAATCCGTCGACGTTGATCAACACCGTCAGGAGCAACCCCGCGCCCTTCCTCTTGCCGTTCTTCGCGGCGAGCTACGGCTTCCCCCTCGCCGGTCGCCGGTTCACGGTGGGCCTCGGGCTCTTCGCTCCGCCGTCGCAGGGCAAGTACGAGTACCCGATGCCGAACTACGAGAAGGACAGCGCGGGGAAGTTCGTCGAGAGCCCGGTGAAGTACTCGCCGCAGCGCTACGCGTTGATCAGCACCAACATCATCATCGCCTATCCGACGCTCTCGCTGGCGTACGAGGTTCACCCGCGCTTCCAGATCGGCGTGTCGGCGCAGCTCACCGTCTCCCAGTTCCAGCAGACGCAGATCATGTACGGCGGAGACGTTTTCTGCCCGCCCCCGCCGGCCGACCCGAACACCTGCGGCCTCACGCCAGCGACCGAAGCCTACAACCCGAGACGACAGCTCAAGGAGGACGCCAACTACGACGCGACGGTGTCAATCGATCTCCCCGGGCAGGTCGGGTTCACCGGCATCCTCGGGCTGATGGCGAGGCCGACTGACTGGCTGTCGATCGGTGCGTCGGTGCGCCCGCCGATTCCTTTCCACGCGCGCGGCAAGATCACCGTCGGGCTCTCGGACTTCTTCAAGAGCGCCGGCGCGACCGTGACTGGCGATACGGCGACGCTCGACATGACCATGCCGCTGGAGATCAAGGTCGGCGCGCGGGCGACGCCCATCGCCAACCTCGGCATCAACTTCGACTTCGTCTACCAGGGGTGGGACTCGGTCAAGCAGTTGCTGCTGACGCCAGAGAACGTGTCGCTCACGTCGAACGGAAACAGCACCGCCATTCAGCCTTTCGGAGTGCTGAAGAACTGGCATCCGACCTGGAGCGTGCGCCTCGGCGCCTCGTACAAGATCATCAAGTACCTCTCGGTGAGCGCGGGCGCGCTGTACGAGACCGGCGCGGCGCCGACCACCACCTACTCGGTCGACTGGACCCACCCGTCGCGCTTCATCTTCACCGCCGGCGTCACGGGCCACCTCGGCCCGCTCGACCTCATCGTGGGTGGGTTGTTCACGCCCACCGACACCACGGTCATCACCGACAGCGCCGTAGCGCGCGGGCAGACCAACCCGGCGATCACGGCCGGCATCGCGGGCAACGGCACCTATACCTCAGGAGCGTACGGCCTCATCTTCGGCGTGCGCGGGAACTTCGGTGGCGCGGCCGCGGCCTCCGCTCCGCTGGCCCCCGCGCCAGCTCCGGCGGGGACGCCGACTCCCGCGCCGGCGAGCTGAGCGCCGCGCATCACGCCAGTTCGCGGTGACGCAGCGTCACCACCGTCAGCTCCGGGTCGGAGTTGATGCGCGGCAGGCGCGTGCCCTTGCCGAAGCCGAGGCCGCGGTTGACGTAGAGCTGGTTGCCGCGCACGCCGTACGCCCCGCGGTACCAGGGCTGGCCGACGGTGCGGAAGATGCCCCGGGTGAACGAGGGCACGTCCCACTGGCCGCCGTGGGTGTGGCCCGAGAGGCAGAGCACGTCTTCCCACGCCGGGAGCTTCGCCGCGCAGTTGGGCGTGTGGGTCAACACCAGGCGCGAGGCCTTGCCCGCCCCGGCGAAGGCCATGTCGACGTCATCGTGCTGGGTGGTGCTGTCGTCGATGCCGATGACGTTGAAGTCGACCCCGCGCAGGCGTACCGCGGTGTTCTCGTTGCGCAGCACGGTGACGCCGATGCGCTCGAGCCCGCTGCGGATCTCGCGCGGGCCGCTCCAGTAGTCGTGGTTGCCGAGCACCGCGATGCGCGGGGCGGCGAGCGGTTCGAGCAGCTCGGGTACGCGCGAGAGCGGGTCGCGCCGCGAGGTGACGAAGTCACCGGTGAGCACCACGAGGTCGGGCTTGAGCGCGTTCACCTCGCGCACCGCGGAGATGATGCGCCCGTCGGGCACGCCGTTGCCGATGTGGAGGTCGGAGAGCTGCACGATGCGCAAGCCGTCGTGCGCCGGGTCGAGGCTGGCGAGGTGCACCTCGACGTCGGTCACCTCGAAGTACTCGTTGCCGCTGAGCCGGCGCTCCGCCCGCGCCGCGAGGGGCGTGAGGGCGACGGCAGAGAGGCTCTGGAGGAAGCGGCGGCGCGTCATGCGGGGCATTGACTCGAAGGGTAACCAGCCATGGGTGGACGGAAGGTGTACGTGCCCCCTCGAACAGGCCGGTGCCGCGCAAATTCCCGCGTGCAGGAACGTTCAGAAACTGGCGTCGGGCCGACCCGGCCGCACCTGGCGGGGCCCGCCGTCGGGGAGGACCGGATCACCGGCGAGCGCATCTGCCGACAGGCCGAAGAGGGGCCTGACCTTGCTGCTGCCGAAGAAGAAGAGGTTGGCCGCGGTGAGCATCACGCCGAGGGCGAAGAGGACCGCGACCGTGACGGAGAGAAGCTTGAGAACGTCCTGTCCGAGGGTTCGCATGGGGGCACCATGTCAGAAGCGTCGGGTCAGGGGCCCGCGTCGTGCGACCAGGTCTCGAATTGCCGCCGGAGTTCCTTCTTCCCCGCGGCGGACAACGCGCCGATCTTCTCTTCCACTTCGTGCAGCGCGTCGACCGCGTCTTCGTCGGTGGGATCATCGAGGAGCGCCAACTCGAGGTGCTCGCGCGCGACCGTGAGTCGCCCCGCGCGCTGCAGCGAGACGCCGAGCAGGGTCTGGCCGTACGGCACGAGGGGATCGAGCGTGGTCGCCTGGGTGAGCACCGCCACCGCCTCCTCCGTCTTCCCGTTGGTGGCCAGCCAGTGCCCGAAGCCGGCGAGCTCCGGCGCGTGGGGCGAGGGGCCGAGCCAGTCGAGGTAGACCGCCTTCGCTTCGTCGACGCGGTCCTGCTCCTCGAGCAGCGAGATGAGCGCTTCCGCGGTGGGTCGATCGTGCTGCGCGGCGAGGCGCGCGCGCAGCTCCTGCTCGTGGGCGGCCTCCTTGAGGCTGAGGGCCTGCACGTGCTTCGCGTAGACGGCCTGGACCTCGGGTGCGCGGCCTGAGCGCTGGAGCTCGAACTGCAGCTCGGCGGTGAGCGATTCGCTGCCGGGGTTGGCGGCGAACTTCGCCTGCGCCGCCTCGAGCTTGATGCGCTGCGCC
>JBBRUE010000734.1:0-4083 GCA_038248085.1 Myxococcales bacterium
AACGTGAGCCGCGGGCACCTTGGCGGGCGGCGCGTCGCCGAGAGCCCGCGGGAGGGGATCCGCGCCGAGGGTGACGACCCGAACCTGAGCCGCCGGCGCCTTCGCAGACGGCGCGTCGCGGAGGGCCGAAGGGACGCGATCGTTCGGCGGCTTCGAGGGCGGCGCGTCGTCGAGGTCGGCGAAGAGCTCGTCGAAGAGCGCGGTGGCGTTCTCGGGCGACGAGGGCCGCGGCGACGGCGCCGACGACGGGGGCACGACGGTGCGCGGTGCGTCGATGGGGCCCGCGTCCCTCGCGGGGGCTGCGGGGCTCGGCACGCCGAAGGCCGCGAAGGGGTCGGCCCGCGGCGTGCCCCTCGGCGGCGAGACGGCCGAGACCTGCGCGGAGGCGGGCGTCGCCAACACCGGCGGCGCGGCGGTGCCCGGGCGCGGCGCGGACTCTTCGAGCTGCGCGAGGGCGGCGAGCTGCTTGGGGCCGACCCGTTCGCCGTGGCTGGTGATGAAGTCTTCGAGCGCGGCGCCCAGCTCGCGGCAGCTCTGAAATCGATCGGCGAGGCTCTTGGACATCGCCTTGCCGACGATGCGGGCGAAGGCTCGCGGCAGGTCGGGTTGGCGCGCCAACAGGGGCACCGGGTCGGTGGTGATGATCGCGGTGAGCAACTGCTGGTCCGACTGGTTCTCGTAGGGGCGGGTGCCGGCGGCGAGCTCGTAGAGGATCACGCCCAGCGCGTAGACGTCGGCTCGCGGGTCGGCCTCGCCGATGATCTGCTCGGGCGGCATGTAGGCGATCTTCCCCCGCACCGTGCCGGGGGCCGCGTTCGAGAGCTGCCCCGCGCTCTTCGCGACCCCGAAGTCGATGATCTTCACCGCGCCGTTGCGCGCGATGAGGAGGTTGTCAGTGCTCACGTCACAGTGCATCAGCCCCAGCGGCACCCCCGAGGCATCCGCGAACTCGTGCACGTAGGCGAGGCCCTCACAGGCCTGCTCGATGATGCGCGCGGCGACGGCGACCGCGAGTCGTCGCTCGGGGGAGGCCTTCACGATCGATCGCAGGTTCTGGCCGTCGACGTATTCCATCGCCAGGAAGTACTGACCCTCGACCTCGCCGAAGTCGAAGATCTGCACCACCGCGGGGTGCGCGAACTGCGCCGCCAGCCGCGCTTCCTGGAGGAAGAGCTCGATGAAGTGCGGGTCTTTCGCGAGCGCGGGCAGCATGCGCTTGATGACCAGGGTCTTCTCGAAGCCCCCGGGGCCCTTCACCTTGGCGAGGAAGACCTCGGCCATGCCTCCGGTCGCCAGCTTCCGAACCAGGAGGTACCGCCCGAGTTGTTCCCCTGTGACCGCCATTGCCGGGCGCATCGTAGTCGCTGGCCGAGCCGAGGGGACAAGGTTCGCAGGCCCTCCCCGTAGTAGAGGAGCGATTCATGGCGCTCCTGCTGACGATGGTGCTCGCGGCGTCGCCGCCCGATCCAGCGCTGCTGGAGAAGCTCGGCGCGCACGCCCGGCGGCTCGAGGACCTCACCAACGCCTCGGCGGTGACGGTGGACATCAAGGCCGAGGAGCTCGACGGCGACGGGGCGGTGAAGAAGACGACGCGCACCACGATGCGGGTGGCGCGCACGAAGGGCCACGTCGAGCGCAAGCTGCTGCTCCAGGACGAAGACGGGAAGGACCTCACCGAGGCGAAGCGCGCCGAGCTCGAGGCGGTGCCGAAGAAGGAGGGCGCGGCCGTGCGCTCGCCGTTTCACCCCGACGAGCAGGCGAAGTACCGCTTCGTGATGCTCGCGCCGCCGGAGCGGCAGCCCGCGCTGGTGCGCCTCGGCTTCCAGCCCGCGGGTGAGAAGAACGAGGCGCTGTCGATCGGCGACGCCACCGTCGACCCGGAGGCCGGGGAGGTGCGCACCTTGTCGCTGCGGCCCTCGAAGAACCCGGCGTTCGTCGACGCCCTGTTCATCGAGTTGACGCTCGACGCGGTGACGCCCGCCGGCCACGCGACTTCGCGCCTGGCGTTGCGGGGCAGCGCCGGGGTGTTGTTCTTCAAGAAGCGCTTTCGCGTCGTCACCACCTTCGCCGACTACGAGCCGCGCTGAGGCCCGCGGGGCTCGCCCCGGTTCCCACCCGCGGTTCAGACCTCGAGCCGCAGCCTGCGCGCCCGGCGGGCGAGGGTCACCGGGTTCATGCCCAGCTCCTTCGCGGCGCGGCGCACGATGCCGCCGTGGCGGGCGAGCGCGTCCCGCAGCGTCTCGCGCTCGGTGTCGTCGAGCCGTGACTGGAGCGAGGTCGAAGGCGCGCCGTACCGCGCGCGGTAGCTCGGGGGCAGGTGGGTGGGCTCGATCAACGCGGCGGTCGGGCACAGCAGCACCGCGCGCTCGATGACGTTGCGCAGCTCGCGCACGTTGCCCGGCCACGGGGCCGCCCGCAGCACGCGCTCAGTGGCGAGGGACAGCCCCATCACGCCCTTGCGGTGCTGGTGGTTGAACAAGTCGACGAAGTAGCGCGAGAGCGCGACGAGGTCTTCCGGCCGCTCCCGGAGCGTGGGGAGCTCGATGGTGAAGGTGTTGAGGCGGAAGAAGAGGTCGCCGCGAAAGCGCCCGGCCTTCACGTCGGCCCAGAGGTCGCGGTTGCAGGCGGTGACGAGGCGCACGTCGACGCGCCGGGTCAGCGTGCCGCCCACGGCGCGCACCTCACCGGTCTCGAGCACCCGCAGCAGCTTGGCCTGCAGCGAGGGCGTGGTGTTCTCGATCTCGTCGAGGAACACGGTGCCGCCGTCGGCGAGCACGAAGAGGCCGGGGTGATCGGCCACCGCGCCGGTGAAGGCGCCGCGCACGTGGCCGAAGAGTTCGCTCTCGAGCAGCGTCTCGGTCAGCGTGCCGCAGTCCTGCACCACGAAGGGCCCGTCGCGGCGGTCGGACATGCGGTGCACGATGCGCGAGAGCACCTCTTTCCCGGTGCCGGTCTCGCCCTGCAGCAGCACCGACACCTTGTACGGCGCGACGGTGCGCACCTGCTCGAGCACCGCCTGCATGCGCGGGCTCTGGAAGCCGGGCCCGGCCTCGACGGGCAGCGCCACCGGGCCCACGCGCAGCGCGCGCTCGCGCAACAGGTTGCGCTCGAGCTCCTGGGCCATGCGCTCCTGCTCGACGCGCATCGCGTGCTCGCCGCAGGCGTCCATCACCGCTTCGTGGAGCGCCGCGTCGGTGAAGGGCGGGGGCAGCCACCGGTAGATCTTCCGCTCGTTGAAGAGCGCGGCGATGTGCTGCGGCTCCCCTTCGGCGCAATAGACGACGCGCGCAGCGAGATCGCGCGGCCGGCCCTCGAAGTTCAAGTTGTCCTCGGTGACGGCGGCGGCGAGCTGCGCGAGGAGCAGGGCCTGCACCGGGTCGTCGCCACAGATGACCAGCGCCGAGACGTCGCCGCGCCCGAGGATCGCCTCCACCTCGGGGTTCTCGTCGCCGAACTCGAGCTGCACGTCTTCGCTCAGCGCCTGCGCGAACTGACGCTGCAGCGCCTCGTGGGCGTAGGCCACCGCCACGCGCACTGGCGGCCCCTCGAGGTAGCGCGCCAGGCGCACCAGGCCGTCGTCTTCGAAGCCGGTGAAGAGGATGCCGAACGCGCTCGCCGCGTGCTCGTTGGGGGACACCTTGTCGTGGCGCCAGCGCACTTCGCCGCGGATGCGCAGCGGCAGCACCTCGTTGGGCAGGAGCACCTCGAGCTCCAGGGCCTGCCCTTCGCGGGGCCCCTCGTCTTGCCGCGGGCTGCCGATGAGCCCGATGCCGATGAGGCTGAGGTTCACGCTCCAACATCGGTTGATCGCCGGCGCCGTCACCACCCGCACGTGAAAGGGCCTGCGGTGCGCCCGGGCGAGCTGTTGATGTTTCACCAGTGAATCATCGCCTGACCGAGGGCGAGCTGTATCGATGCTTCATGAATGAAGTATCTGTGGCAGTCCATCGTCGTCATTTCAAGGGGTTGGCGTTGGTCCGCCGCGTCTTCTCGAGAATGCGCTCCGCGTCCCACCCGGGGATCGCCTTCGCGATGCGCTCGTTGGTGATGACCCGCTGGGGAACGAAGTGTCCGACTCCGATG
>JBBRUE010000735.1:0-4083 GCA_038248085.1 Myxococcales bacterium
AGCCTCGAGCTGCCGAAGACGCCCGCCTGGGAACGCTGGGGCGCGGAGGCGGTCGCGGTGCTCTCGCCCCACCCCTCGGCGCTCCGCGAGGCCGACGTCAACCACGCCGCCGCGGTCGCGCTGCGCGAAGACGTGCGGGTGGTCTTTCTGCTCCACCCCGACACGGCGGTCCCCGATCTCGGCGCAGTGCGCGCCACGCTCGACTGGGCCGCCCGCGGAGGCACCAAGGCGGTGCAGGTGCTCCCGCTGGCGCTCTCGCGCCTGGCCTGGGCCACCCGCGACGAAGACCTGCTCGATCTCGTCGAGGCCACCACGCTGCGCGGCAACCCCTTCGAGGTGCGCGGCCCGGTGCGCAGCTCGAGCCAGTTCTGGAACCGGGAACGCCTCGTCGCCGGGCTGCTCACCGAGGCGCGCGCCGGCCACTGGGTGGTGGTGACCGGCCTGCGGCGCTTCGGCAAGTCGTCGCTCGCCCTCGAGGTCGCGCGGCGCACCAGCGGCCCGTCGGCCTACGTCGATCTCGCCGGCTTCCACCACGAGGTGTCGTACGGCGAGACCCCGGCGGTCGCGGTGGAGGCCATTCTCCGGACCCTGGTGATGCGGCTGTCCGACTCGGCCGGCGCGCGCTTCCCCGCGGCGACCATTCCCCCCATGCCCACCGGCGCCCTCGACGCGCCGGGCCTCGCGGGTTGGCTGCGGGCGCTGTCCACCGCCTGCGGCACCTCGAGCGGGAACCCGCCGCCCCCGATGATGCTGGTGCTCGACGAGGTCGAGCAGCTCCTCTCGGCGCCGCCCGAGAAGCTCGGCCGCGCGCTCGACGTGATGGCCACCCTCACGGGCCGGCTGCGCAGCGCCTTCTCGGAGCCCTCGTCGCCCCACGCCGGGAGCACGGTGAGCGTGGTGCTGTGCGCGGCGATCCACCCGCTGCTGTGGGCCCCGCTGTCCACCCTCGGCGGGCAGTCGATCATGGGCGCCTTCCCGTCGATCTGCGTGCCGGCCCTCGATGACGACGCGGCCTTCGCGATGATGCGCGGCCTCGGCTCGCGGCAGGGCATCCGCTTCGAAGACGACGCGCTGGCGGCCCTGGTGAAGGCCTCGCACGGCGTGCCGCTGCTCCTGCGGCGCCTGGGGACCTCGGTGCTCGAGCTGTACGACGCCGATCGCGCGCGGCAGGGCTCGCTGGGCGCGGTGCGCATCGGCATCGAGGGCGCGAACGAGGCGATTCGCCGCGAGGAGCGCGAGGGCTCGCCGCTGCGCGTGTGGGTGGAGTCGGAGATCGCCCAGGCTGACACTTCGGCGGGGGTGCTGCTGCGGGCCCTGGCCCAGGAGACCCGGGTGCCCATCGCTTCGCTGGCGCGACTGGTAGAGACTCACGTGATGACCCGTTTCACCGCGACCGGCCTCACCGCACACCTCGCCCCCGCGGAGCTCAAGCGCCGCGCGCAGGAGGCCGCGACCGTGATGGTGCGCCTGCTGGCCGAGTCGCGGCTGCTGGTGGCCCACGGGGACATGACCTCCCCCGAGGCCTACTCGTTGCCTGACGGGGTGCTCCGGAGGATCCTCGCGGAGGGGAAGAAGCCGTGACCCTGCGCCTGCGGAAATTCGGGAGCATGCTCGCCGGCGCGGCCCCCCTCTTCGGGGCGGTGATCTCGTTGGTGTGGCTGGGGTGGTCGAACGAGGCCACCACCAGCACCTCGTCGAAGCTGCTGGCGATGGCCAGCCACCCCTTCGGGGCGATCGCGGTGATCCAGGCCGTGTACACCGCGCTGTTGAGCGTGTTGTGGATGCGCTACCGGCCCTTCAAGGCGCCTGAGGGCGCCCAGTGGCCGAAGGTGACGGTGGTGATCCCCGCCTTCAACGAGGGCTCGATGGTGGGCCGGAGCATCCGCTCGGTCGCCGCGTGCAACTACCCCAAGGACAAGCTCGAGGTGATCGTCGTCGACGACGGCTCACGCGACGACACGTTCTTCTACATGCAGCACCTGCGGCGGGAGTTCCCCGACCTCGTGCGCCTGGTGCGCTTCATCGGCAACCGCGGCAAGCGTTCGGCGCTGGTGGCGGGCTTCCGCGCGGCCACCGGGTCGATCGTCATCACCATCGACTCGGACAGCGAGATCAGCCCCGACACGGTGCACGAGATGGTGGTGCCCTTCCTCGCCGACCCGAAGGTGGGCGGGGTGGCCGGGCGTGTGTCGGTGCTCAACCGCGACACGATGATCAGCCGCATGCTCGAGGTGCAGTTCGCGCTGGCCTTCGACTACGGGCGCGCGGCGCAGTCGGTGTACCGCGCGGTGGCGTGCTGCCCCGGGGCGCTCTCGAGCTTCCGCAAGGACATCATCCTCCCGTACATGGACGAGTGGGAGAACCAGCGCTTCCTCGGCCGCCCGGTGAACCACGGTGAAGACCAGGCGCTGACCAACATCGTGCTGCGGCAGGGCTTCGACACCGTCTACCAGCGCACCGCGGTCATTCACACGCTGGTGCCGACCAACTACAGCCAGCTCTCGCGCATGTTCCTGAGGTGGGACCGCAGCTACATCGTCGAGGGGTTCTCGTTCGCGCGCTTCATGTTCACCCGGTACCGCAAGGACAACCGGGCGCTGCCGATCGTCACCTTCTTCGTGTCGAACCTGCGCTTCGTGCTGGTGGCGGTGGCGCTGATGGAGCTGCCGCGCTTATTCGACACGAGCATGAACACCGTCGGTCGGAGCCTGGTGGCCCTGGCGCTGGGCGCGGTGTTCTCGGCGGCCTACTACCTGCGTTTCGAGCGCAGCTTCCGCTGGGTCTACGGCGTGCTCTACGCGGCGTTCTCGGTGCTGATGCTGCAGTGGATCCTGCCGTGGGCGCTCGTCACCGTGCGCGACGAGCGCTGGGGTACCCGCTAGCGGTGTCAGCTCAAACGACGCGGCGGCCGGTGATGATGCGCACCAGCACCGCGATGATCGCCAGCACCAGCAGCAGGTGAATCAAGCCGCCCGCGGTGACGTGAAACGACAGGCCCAACACCCACAGCACGAGGAAAATGGCAGCGACGGCCCACAAGAGATTGATCATGGCCCTACCCTCCTTCACTCACCACACGAACGCATGCGGTGTGCCGAAGGCCATCCCCCCGAAGTGCGAGCCGAAATCCAGCCGCGGCGCTGCATCGTGTTCGCCCCGCGCACCACGTGCGCTCGTGGTCGTCGATCCGCGATCGGACCCGTTCAAGCCCTGCGCCGCTGCGCACGTCCGATGCGCTGGAGTAGCGTTCTGGGCATGACCGCGCGCACCACCCCCGCGTCCGTCCGCGAGAGGACGCTGATCAAGGGCTACCGGGTGATCCGCTGCATCGGCACCGGTTCGATGGGCGAGGTGTACGAGGCGAAGAACGAGGCCACCGGCCGTCGCGTCGCGCTCAAGGTGTTGCGCGAGGGCACCGAGGAGGCGCTCAACGCGGGCAGCCGGCTCCTCGAGGAAGCCCGCGCGGTGAACGCCATTCGACACCCGGGCATCGTGACGGTCTTCGACCTCGGGCTGATGAGCGAGCGGCGGCCCTTCCTGGTGATGGAGCTCCTCGAGGGCACTCCGCTCTCGACCCGCATCAAGCAGTCGCCGGTCTCGGTGGCGGACGCCATCGCGGTGCTCGACGGCATTCTCGACGCGCTCGACGCGGCGCACCGCGCGGGGGTCGTGCACCGCGATCTCAAGCCCAGCAACGTCTTCCTCGTCGCCGACCCGAAGAGCGGCAGCCGGGTGAAGCTGCTCGACTTCGGCGTCGCGCGACGGGAAGGCCGCACCGAGATGCTCACCGCCCCCTCGATGGCCGTGGGCAGCATGGGCTTCATGGCCCCCGAGCAGTTGATGGGCGGCGCAGTGGCCTCGAGCGATCTCTACGCGGTGGGGTGCATCGCCTTCCTGCTCTTCGCGGGGAAGCCGGTCTTTCCGCTGAAGAACATCCCCGAGAACGCGCGCGCCCACCTCTCGGAGCCACCCGCGAAGCTGCGCACCCTGCGCCCGGAAGTCCCCGCCGCCATCGAGGCCCTGGTCGACCAGTTGCTCGCCAAGCGCCCCCACGAGCGCCCCGCCACCCCCGCGATGGCGTTG
>JBBRUE010000736.1:0-4081 GCA_038248085.1 Myxococcales bacterium
CGACCAGTTGCCGCCGCACCCCGCGGCCAGCACCACCCCGACACTGAAGAGAAGAGCGCGCATGGGTCAGTCCTTGAACTCGTAGTCGAGCAGGGCGCCGAAGTCGGCGCTGCCCAGGCTCCGCGTCTCATCGACGTTGTAGAGGAGGTAGTGCACCCGGGCCCGGGCGATCACCGAGATGTTCTTCGAGAGGCGCACCTTGAGGCCGGCCACCACGCCGGGGGTGAACATCGAGTAGCTCTGCGGGGCGTACCCGGCCGCATTGAACTCGCGCGACATGATGTTGAAGCTCAGGTGCACGCCCGCGAAGGGGATCCACCGGCCATCCTGGAACCACTCGTAGGAGAGCGCGGCGCCGAAGGTGATCAGCGTGTACTTGTACGCGAGGTCGCCGATCAGCACCCCAGAGACCACCCCCGAGGTCCACCCGTAGCCACCGTCGATCCCCAACATGAAGCCGCGACCGAAGGTGTTGTGCATCGTGGCCTCGGCCCCGAGCAGCGGCGCCGAGGGGAAGTAGCCCCCGGAGTTGGTCGGGCGGTCGAAGACGGCCTGGTAGTTCCCCGACGCGCTGAGGCTCCAGTGGCGCGAGAAGATCGAGGTGACGCCGGTACCCTTCACCGGGTCGTCGGTGAACTTCGCGTTCTGGAAGGTCGTCTCGTCCACCGTGGTGATCTGCCCGGTGACGATCTCCACCACGCCGATGCGGAGGCGATCGGCGAGGCGGCGCTTGATGGTGTACGTGCCGGGCGCAAGCGCGATCAACCGCTCGGCGTCGGCCTTCACCGCTTCGGCCACCACCACGCCCCGCGGGTCGATGATGAAGTACGGCCCGGTCGGCGCACTCACTGGAATGCGCAGCCCTTCGTGGCGCTCGGCGACGTCGGTGAGCACCAGGTCTCCGTTGCCCGCGAGGTCGAAGCTGAAGGTCGGGTGCTGCGGGCCGGCGGCGCTGTCGGCCGTGCTCGCCAGCGTGCGCTCGTAGGCCCAGGCGTAGGCCTCGCTGAGCGTCACCCGGCCGTCGCCCTGCGTGTCGGCGCTCCCGAGGAGCCCGGTGGCGAGGTGGTACGAGAAGTAGCTCGCCCCGATGAGATCCGACTCCTGCGAGTCTTCGTCGCTGGCCGAGGAGGTAAGGATCACCAGGCCCTTCGCCTGCCGGGTCGCGTCGGTCTCCACCTCGAAGGCGGGCGCGCGCCGCACGCCCTTGGTGCGCGTCACGGCGCCCGAGCGGCACGCATCGAGGAACGCCACCCGCATGTCGGCGGGGCCGGTCGCGAGGCGGGCCTTGAGCGACTCCAGGGGGAGCTTCGTCGAGCCCATCCGCAGCGCCCCGTCCTTCGCGTGGCCCGAGTAATAGAAGAGGAGGGTGGTGCGCTCACCTCGGGTCGCCGCGTCGCGAATGCGCCGCTCGAGCTCGCCCATCGCCGTGGTCACGTCGTCGGCCGTCTCGTCGAGCAGCAGCATCGCGTCTTCCGGTTTCACCCCGCCCAGGCGCAGGAAGACGTCGTGCAGTCGCTTCGCGTCGTCGCGGGCGTAAAGCAGCGGCCTGGTGCCTTCGCCGCCTTCGTTCTGGCCGACGAAGAGCCCGAAGCGGTGTGTCGGCCCCTCGGCGTGCGCGCTCATCGCGAGGAGCGAGAGGACGAGGGCGACACATCGGCGCTGACGGGGAAGGGCACTCACGGCTTGATGAAGGTGCGGTGTACCTGAACTCCGGGGACATCGAGGGTTCCGAGTTGCCCCACGTCGCCTCCCGCCGCTCGGAACCGCTCCTTCAATTGCCCCGCGACCCTCTCTGAATCGACAGGTCCATCGGAAAGCACCACCACCACGTGCTCGAGCCCGGCGCCGGTGAACTCGAGCGACTCGGGCAGCCAGGTCTGGCCCTCCCCCATCAGGGCCTCTGCGTACAAGGGCGAGACTTCGCCGCGTTCGTCGATGCTCAGCGCGAGCACGTAGCGATGGCCCGTCACCCCGATGCGCACGCGCTCCCCGGCCGCCAGGCGTTCCACCGGCGCTGCGTTCCGTTGCGGGCCTGCCGGGCCGGCGACCACGAAGTCCACCGCGTCGCCCCCCTTCACCCGGCTCGTCGATTCTCCGTGGCCGAACAACTGCTGCGCGCCGACCAGCGCCACGAAGCACGCGGCGAGCACCAGCACGAAGCGGAGGTTCTCTGAGCGAGCCTGACCCGGCTTCCCCTGCACGCGCGCCGACTTCTGCACGCCGGCCGCGAAGCGCTCGAAGGGAATCTCCGCCTCGAAGGCCTTCTGCTCCTCGCGCAGCTTGCCGAGCCGGCCTTCACAATCGGCACAGTCGCGCAGGTGCGAGACGATTTCCGCCTCGAGTGGCTCTTCGGCCAGGAACCGGCGCAGCTTCAATTCGCCCGGGTGATTCATGGCATCTCTCCCAGCTCGGCGCCGAGCGCCTGGCCTGTTTCTTCAGCGAAGGTGCGCAGGCGCTTGCGGATCGTCGGCACCGATCGTTCGAGCAGCGCGGCGACCTCTTCCAACGTCAGGTCGTCGACCCAGTAGTGCACCACCGCCTGCTGGGTCTCGAGGTCGAAGCGCGCGAGGCTCTTACGCACCAGGTCACGGGCCTCGAGGGCCTGGGCGCCTCCGTGCGCCTCGCCGCGCACCACCTGCATCGCCGCGTATTCATCACGCCAGCTGGCCCCGGCGCTGCGGATCACGTTCAAGCAGTGGTGCGTCGCGATCTTCAGCAGCCACGTCAGCGGCGAGGCCTCGCTGCGGAACCCGTCATTGACCAGCGCCTTGGCGAAGACGTCCTGCATCGCGTCCTCGGCGAGGGTCGCGTCCTTCAGCACGTAGCGGCAGCGCCCGTACACCGCGCCGCCGTACTTCACGTACATCACCTGGAGCCACGCGCGGCCCGTCGATTTCCCTCCATCGATGACCTGGAGCGCGGGCCGCATCGGGGTGCCTGCTTACAACGACGCGTACTCCGCCGTCGCGAAGGCGCACACCGTGGCGACGCCATAGTGGGCCGACGGGCTGTACGAGGTGTTCAGGAAGCGGCTGGCGAAGCCCGAGTCCCAGCACTCGTTGATGGTGACCGGCCCTGCGAGGTCGCCGCCCGAGGCCTGCACGTCGGCACGGCCGGCGCCGGTCTCCAGCCAGCGGCTGCGCACCTGGCCCGACTCGATGCCGGGGCCCGCGACGAAGTCTTTCTGCAGCTGGAACTCGAGCGAGCCGCCCTGGCCCGGCGTGGTCCAGTAGCGGTACTGCGCGTCGACGAGCTGGGCGCCGTCCTTCACGTTGGTGAACTGCGCGTCGATCTGGGTGGTCGCGGTGAGCGAGGGCCGCGCGTAGGTGACCGCCACCGTGCCGACGTTGCCGTCGTTCTCTGGGAGCTGGTGGTTCTGGTCGAAGTCGATGAGGAAGGTCCCCGTGCCGAGCGTGTCACCGATCACCACGTGGGAGCCCGAGAGCACCACCCGGTACGCGCTGTCGGCCTCGGTCTTCCCCTTGCCCTCGAGCGCGTAGCGGTAGGTGTCCGGCGCGGTGCGGGTGACGGTGAGCTTCCAGGTGTTGGGCGAGAGCGCCTCGGTGTGCGGCCCCCACACCGCGGAGTCCTGGGCCACCGTCGTCGCCGGGTACTGGGTGATGCGGTGCACGAGGTTCAGCACCGCGGCGGTGCCTCCATTGACGAACACCGTCACCCCGCGGGTCAGCTTGTAGAAGTCCGAGGTCTGGCCCTCGAGCCCGTCGCGGCGGGTGCCCACGCTCGTCAACGGCTGTCCCGACTGGCCGGGCACCTTGAGCGCCACGTCGCCCGAGGTCGGTACTCCCTGGCGGAAGGCGTCCGCCTTGTCGGCACCGCACGCGGCCAGCAGCATCACCATCGATCCGAGCAGCAGGTTCTTCATGGGCGGGTCCTCTTCCTGTTCAGCGGGTTCACCGACATGGACACCCCATCGCCCGAAAACAGAAAGCCGTATTTCGCGAGTCGGAACGGCATGTTCGGCTATGGAACGCGCCATGAACCGACCGATCCTCCTCGCCTTCGTGCTCCTCACCGGCTGCACCCTCACCCAGCGCCGCGACACCGAGAAGGCCATCGCCCA
>JBBRUE010000737.1:0-4079 GCA_038248085.1 Myxococcales bacterium
CCAACCGCCAGTCCCTCGCCTTGACGGTGCGGAGCCTGTTGCGCGAGCCCTGGCGACCCGCGCTCGAGCTGGTGCCCGCCCAATACCTGCCGCGCGAATTTGCCGAAGAGACCGAGCCGGGCAAGTGGGCCTACCGCGGCGGCGTCGACCCCGGCACGTTGATGTTCACCCTGTTGACCGGCGGGCTGGCGGCCCTTTTCCTCGACCGTGAGCAGGTCTGGACGCCGCTGACCTTCGCCGAGAAGGCCGCGTGGGCGCGCCAACAGAAGTCGGAGCGCAAGGCCTTCGAGCGCGACGAAGGCAAGCGTCTCGAGGAGAGCCGCAAGGTGGTGGAGGTGATCGTCGCGCGCAACCGGGCGCTGCAGGCAGGCTTCGAACGCGAGCAGGCCGCGTACCAGGTGCTGACGAAGGCCCTGACGGAGCTCTTCAGCGCGTCGTGTGCGCTCGAGGCGCTCCACGTCAAGGTCGGGGTGGGGCAGCGCTGCGTGCTCTACGCCCGCGGCACCGAGCACAGGCACCTGTGGGCCCACGAGGTCAGGTCGGCGTTTCGGGTGAAGGGCGCACTGCGCCTGGGCCCCTGTTCCTGGGAGCTGAAGGACGAGGTGGACCTCGCGGGCGAGGAGACGTTCGTGCAGGTCGTGCAGCGCGTCTTCGGGGGCGGGCCGCGGCGCCTGCAGGCGGTGCGCACCACCTTCTTCGAGCCGGAGGGGCCCGGCGTCAGGTAGCAGGCGGGGATGAGCCATTTCGAACCGCCCGGGGATCGTCGACGCATGAAGCTCTGCAAGTCGCTGGTGTGCATCGGGGTGGGGGCCTTCTTCGGCTGCGCGGGCCTGGTCTCGACCCAGGACATGGACGCGGGCTCGACGGCGCCCGACGCCGGCACGACTCCGTTTGATGCGGGCAGCCCGCCCGAGGACGCAGGCACTTTCGCGACCTGGCTGGCTGGCAACCCCGTCGGCCCGGCGTGCTCGCGGCCGATTCCGGCTGAGGGGCTGGCGGCTGACGTCTCGCACCCCACGGCGGTGGTGGGCACCGGCACGCCCCAGAGCTGCACCTTCACCGCGCTGTCCTCGGCGGTCACGGCGGGCGGGGTCATCACCTTCGACTGCGGGCCCGACCCGGTCACCATCGCGGTGACGCAGACGTTGAACCTGTCGATCGCTCGCAACACAGTCATCGACGGCGCGCGCAAGGTGACGCTCGATGGGCAGGGCACCACCCAGGTGCTCCGCTACTACTCGCCCAACTTCCGCGCGCTCGACACGCGGGTGACGCTGCAGCACCTGCGCATCATCAACGGCTTCGTCGCGGGCGCGAGCCCCATTCCGGCGGCGCCCGCGCCCTGCTCTCAGGGCTTCAACGACGGCGAAGGTGGGGCCCTCTCCATGCGCGACGGGAACCTCTCGGTCATCGACTGCATCTTCACCGGCAATCGGGCGGCGCCGCGCGGGCCCGACGTCGGCGGGGGCGCGATCCGCATGCTCGGCAGCAAGCACGGCCTGGTCATCGTCGGCTCGACGTTCCAGGACAACCGCGCGAGCAACGGCGGGGCGGTGGGTTGCCTCTTCGCCCAGCTCGACGTCTACGACAGCCTGTTCGAGGGCAACGTGGCGACCGGCGACGGCGCGAACAACGACGACGCGACGAAGTGCAGCGTCATCAACAACGGGCAGCACGAGGTGGGCTCGGGCGGCAACGGCGGCGCGCTCTACAGCGACGGCGCGTCAGTCAACTTCACGGTGTGCGGCGATCGCATCGTCAACGACGCTGCGGGCACCGGGGCCTTTGGCGGCGGGTTGTTCTTCACCAGCAACGACTTCGGCGGCGACCTCACCATCGGCGACACCACGATGACCGGGAACACCGGCGGCCACTGGACGCAGGTGCACCTGGGCATGACCAACGCAGGCACCGCGGTGGGCACCAACGCGCGCAGCCTCACCATCTTCAACTCGACGCTGCAGGGTGTGCCCTGACTCGGGACCTGGACTGAGAAGTTGCCCCCACGCGCCCGACGTGAGGTCATCGGCCCGTGCCGACCGCGCCCTGGTTCATCCGCTACGAGTTCACCCTGGCCGATGGCAAGCAGTCCGAGTTCACCGTTCAGCTCGACCCGAAGACGCTGAAGAACCTCGCCCCGCCGCCCGCCTCGCCGCCGGAGTGGACGCGCCTCGAGTTCGAGCAGTGTCCCAACTGCCCGCTCACCACGAAGGACTGCGTCTCGTGCCCGGTCGCGCTGCAGCTCTCGGACCTCGTCGCCGAGTTCGCGCACGTCATCTCGTTCCAGCGGGTGAGCGCGAAGGTGACGGTGCCCGAGCGCACCTACCTCGCGGAGAACGTGTCGGCGCAGGCCGCGCTCAGCTCGCTGCTCGGCGTGTACATGGTGACCAGCGGCTGCCCGCTGCTCTCGAAGCTGCGGCCGATGGTGCGGCTGCATCTCCCCTTCGCGGCAGAGCTCGAGACCATCGCGCGCTCCACTTCGATGTACCTGCTGGGCCAGTACCTGGTGATGAAGCGCGGCGGCACGCCCGACTGGACGCTCGACGGCCTGGTCGAGACGTATCGCCAGACGAGCACCGTCAACCGCGCGTTTGCCCGGAGACTGCGCGCGGCGGCACCGAAGGACGCGAACGTCAACGCGCTGATCATCCTCCACTCGTTCTCGGAGGCGGTGCCGTCCACCATCGGAGACCAGCTCGAGGAGCTGCGCTTCCTCTTCGAGACCTGAGCCGTCAGGTTTTTGAGAGCGGTCCGAGGGACCCCGGCCTCGTCACCGCCACTCGATGGCCCGCGCCGGGAACTTCGCCTTGAGCTCCTTCTCGAGCTTCGCGCGATCGCCCACCAGCACCACGGTGAAGCCCTCGGGCGCGAACTGCCCCGCGGCTGCCTTCAGGTCGGCCAGGGTGGCCTTCGCCCGCAGCGCGCTGGCCTGCGCGAGCGCGTCGGGGCCGAGGTCTTCGAGCACGTCCCCGAGCCGCGTCTCGGCCGCCATCTCGCCTGAGGCGAACGACTCCACCAGCCGCGAGTCGAGCAGCGAGCGAGCCTTCTCCAGCTCAGCCGCCTCGATGGAGTCGATGCCCGCCAGCTCCTTGATCAGCTCGTCGATCGCCGGCGCGGTGACCTCGGTCTTCACCGACGTCTGCACGCGGATGAGCTTCGTCTCGCGCCCCAGGCCCAGGCCCGCGCCGACCCCGTAGGTGTACCCGTGCTTCTCGCGGAGGTTCTGCACCAGCCGGCTGGTGAACGAGCCGCCGAGCGCAGTGGACAGCAGCTCGAGCGCGGTGCGCGACGCGTCGGTCGCCGCAGGGCCCGGACGGCCGAAGAGCACCACGGTCTGCGCCGCGCCAGGCTTGTCATACGCCACCCACTTGCCAGGCGCGCCCGCAGGCCTCGGCACCGCGACCTTCACCGGCGCCTGCAGCCACGGCTTCGGCGCGACCTTGTCGAGCATCGCCTTCGCCGCGTCGGCGGTGACGTCGCCCACCATCACGAAGGTGAGGTTCGATGACGCCCAGTTCGCCGCGTGGAACTTCTTCAGGTCCTCCAGCGTGGCCGCGTCGACGCCCGCCGCCGTGCCCAGCGTGAGGTGGTTGCGCGGGTGGGCGCCGAACACCTCCGCGGCGAGCTTCGATTGGCCGAAGAACACCGGGCTGTCGAGGGCGGTGACGACCTCCGAGTGGCGGCGGGTCTTCAGCCCGGCCACCAGTGCGGGGTCGAAGCGCGGCTTCGCGAGGACCTCGACCAGCTGGCCGAGCGCAGACTCGAGCTTCGGGGTCAACGCGGTGAGGCTGATCAGCACGCCGTCGGGCGCGGCCTCCACGTCGAGCCTGGTCCCGATGGCATCGAAGAACGCGCGCACCTCGGCGCCGGTGTGTTCGCCCGAGCCCGCCTCCTCGACGGCGCTCGCGGTCAACGACGCCAGGCCCGGCTTGTCGGCGGGGTCGGCCATCGAGCCGGCGGCCACGTACACCCCGATGTGCACCAACGGGACACCCGGCTGCGAGAGCACCTCCAGCTTCGCGCCCGAGGCGAGCGTCTTGCGCTGGAACACCGGCGGCGACCACTTCGCGGGCGGCGGA
>JBBRUE010000738.1:0-4073 GCA_038248085.1 Myxococcales bacterium
GCCTCGGTGCAGGCCGGCGCGCTGTCGCTGCGCGTCTCGGAGCCGTCGTCGACGTCGGTGTCCGCGGTCACGCCGTGGGTGGCGGCCGGTGGCGGCGTCACGGTGGGGATCGAGACGCGGCACGTCGCAGTGCAGGTGTTCGGCGAAGTGGGCTCGGCGCTGGTCGGCGCCACGGTGGTCTCGGAAGGAGTGCCGGTGCTGAACGTGCGGGGATTGATGGGGACCGTCGGCGTGCAGGCGGGGTGGCTGTGGTGAGCGGAGGGCCGCGCGGCCCATCGGCCGAGCGTCGAGTGCCCGCGCGCGACGCAGGCGCGACGAGCGACCCGCGACACGAAGGCAGCGGCGCTCCCGGCAGGCGCGGCTCTCCAGCCGATGGTCGACGGCTCGAGCGCGGCCCCTGCGCGGCGATCGACCCGCGAAGTGAAGGCCGCGACGCCCTCGACCCGCGAGGCTCACGGGGCGAGCAGCGACGGCTCGAGCGCGACCCCTGCGCGACGATCGACCCGCGAAGCGAACGAAGCGCCGCCTTCGATCCGCGAGACCCACGGACCGATCGTCGGGCGCCCGAGCGTGACCTGCGCGCGACGCGCGGCCCGCGAGGTCCAGCGGTCGATCTCCGATCGCGCGAGCGCGACCTGCCCGCATGGGCGCCGGCGCGCCGCTCCGGACGCGACGGCGAACCCTGCGGTGAAATCCGCGGTCACCCCGGCCGGTGGCCGCGCGCGGCGAGCGCGAGACACGCGTCGCTGTTGGCGGTCGTTCTCCTCGCGCAGCACTTCGAGGTGCTCAGCGACTGCGGCGGCCTGCTCGCGCCCCCGGTGAAGGACGTCCCCGCGCAGCAGTTGGCGATGGGCGGCAGCTTCGGGTGTGACGTGAAGGCCGGCGTGGCCCGGTGCTGGGGCGCGAACACGCACGGTGAGCTCGGCCGCGGCACGACGAGTGCCTTCGAGTCGCGCGGGGCGCCGGTGACGCTCGATGAGAAGATCGCCCAGCTCGCGACCGCGCAGACCTCGGTGTGCGCGCGGACGGTGACGGGCCGCGTGTGGTGCTGGGGTGACAACGCGAACGCGCAGCTCGGCCACCCGGGCCCGGTCTTCAGCGCCACGCCGCTCGAGGTGCCCGTACCGGTCCCGGTGGCGAAGCTCGCGATGCACTCCGACTTCGCGCTCGCCCTGGGCAGCGACGGGCGGCTCTTCGGCTGGGGCAACGACAGCGAGGGCACCCTCGCGCGCAGCGACGAGAACCCGATGGCCTGGCCGGTCCCCGAGCCCGTACTGCGCGTCGCGTTCGACCATCGCTTCAAGGACGTCACGGCCGGCCAGGGCCACGCGTGCGGTGTCGATCTCGACGGGGTGTTGTGGTGTTGGGGGCGTAACACCGAGCAGCAGCTGGGCACGTCGTCGACCGAGCACCAGCACCGCACGCCGATCAAGGTGCTCGAGGGCGTCAGCGCCGCGGTGGCCGGGGCCTTTGGGACGTGCGCGATCCGCGCGGCGGACCTGCTGTGCTGGAGCGAGATGCCGATCGATGATCAGGGCCAGCTGATCAAGACGATCGCCCCGACGCAGGTGGAGCTCGGCGGTCGCCCGGTGCGCGCGGTGGACCTGCAGTGGTTCCACGCCTGCGCGGTGACGACGGACGACAAGCTCTGGTGTTGGGGTCGCGGCATCGAGGGGCAGCTCGGGTTGGGGGCGCTCGACCCGCAGCCAACGCCGCGCGAGGTCACGAGCGGCGTCGACTCGGTGGCGACGGGCTTCTTCTTTACCTGCCTGCGGCGCACCGACGGCGTGGTGGCGTGCATGGGTGAGAACGACGAAGGCCAGCTGGGCCTGGGGGACACCGCGCGACGCGCCTCGCCGACGCCCCAGTGAGGGCTCTGCTACCTTCCGCCGCACACTCACTCGTACCCCGGGGCACGCCATGGCTGAGGCATCGATTCAGGTCATCAAGCAGCACGTCATGTGGGCCGTCGGTGCCGGGCTGGTGCCGGTGCCGATCATCGACTTCGTCGCGGTCACGGCGATCCAGGTCGACCTGATCCGCCAGCTCTGCACGCTGCACGGCGCGAGCTACGAGGAGGCGACGGGCAAGACGTGGGTCGGCGCGCTGACCGGAGGGGCGCTCGCGCGCATCGGCGCCTCGGCGATCAAGGCCATCCCCGGCATCGGGAGTTTGATCGGCGGGCTGTCGATGTCGATCGCCTCGGGCGCGTCGACGTGGGCCGTGGGCCAGGTCGTCGACAAGCACCTCGCCGCCGGCGGCACGTTGACCAACCTGAACGTCGACGCGGCGAAGCAGCAGTACGAGGCCGAGTACGAGCGCGGCAAGGAGGTCGCGAAGGAGGCCAGCGCGAACAAGGAAGGCGCCAAGGACGTGTTCGAGAAGCTCGAGAAGTTGGGCCAGCTCAAGACCAAGGGCGTCATCACCGAGGCCGAGTTCGAAGCGAAGAAGAAAGAGCTGCTCACGCAGCTCTGAGGAACCGTCGGGTCAGAGGGTGCGCCGAAAGAACGCGACGATCGCAGCCATCGCCGCGTCGGTCGCCGCGGGGTCGAAGCGCGGGCCGACGTCGCGCATGAAGGCATGCTCGGCGTCGAACGATCGCACCTCGTGCCGCACGCCTGCCGCGGCGAGCGCCGCGTGGATCTGCTCGCGTCCAGCCTCCGGAATGTGGGGATCCCGACGGCCCCACACCAGCAGCAGCTCTCCGTGGAGTTCCTTCACCCGCTCGAGCGAGCCGGCGCGCGAGGAGACGCCGTCGCAGGTGCCGAGCTTGCCGTCGTGGATCCCCGTGCCGTAGCAGCACACCGTCGCCGTCACTTCGGGCTCGAAGGCCGCGCGGAAGGCGAGGTGACCGCCGTAGCAGAAGCCCCATGCCCCGACTGCGCCGCGCTTCACCCCGGGCAGGCCCTTCGCGAAGTCGAGCACCGCGCGTCGATCCGCATCGAGCTCGGCCACCGCCATGCGCGCCGCCGCGTCGAGGGCCCGCTGTCGATCGCGTTCGAAGTCGAACACCGTGCCCGCGGGCTCGTACCGCCCGTAGTGCTCAGGAGAGACGACCACGAAGCCTTCCCCCGCCAACCGCTGCACCAGGCGCTCGTGCGACGGCGTGCATTGAAAGATGTCGGACCAGGCGACGATGACGGGCAGCGCCACCGCTCCGGCTGCTGGCCGCGCGACGAGACATCGAAGGGGCCCCGCCGGGCCGGGCGCGTCGAGGAACTCCGCTGCGACGTTCATCCGAGGGACTCCACCGGGACTGCGGGGTTGGTGCGGACGGAGCGGCGCAGCGCGAAGAAGAGCGTCAGCCCGGCGGCGAGCACGGTGACCACCTCCGCGGAGCCGGGACCTACCGACTTCGCCATCGTCACCGCGACGAGGTTGATGCCGCCATGTACGGCGATCGACAGCACGACCCACCGCTTCGCCCCGCTGCGCGCGCCCTCGAGCACCACCAGCGAGCACCCGATGTGCAGGGCCCCCGCGGCGATCCGCTCGACGCCCCCGAGCAACGCGAGGCCCGGGGTCACCGCGGCGAACTGCTGCTCGACCAGCGACAGCTGCGCGTCGGGAATGCCCAGCGTCTGGCCATGCGTCAGCGCGACGTACACCACGAGGCTCCCGATGAGCGACAGGCCGACCAGCACCATCGACTCGAAGCCGCCGTGCCCCGCGCCGAGCATCACCCCGCCCCGCGTCGAGCGGTCCTTCCACAGCCAGCGGTAGGCGAACCAACGGCCCGTCTCTTCGAACACCCCGGCGCTCACCGCCGACACCGCGATCCACGCGAAGGTGGCGACCGGGTCGTCCTTGATGCGCGGCGCGAGCCACGCGTTGAGGGGGATCTGCCACGGCAACCGCAGCACGAACTGCGAGACGATGAACGTCAGCGCGCCGAAGAGCCAGGCCTTGAGCGGGACGTGCAGCCGTCGCCACAACACCAGCAGCAGCACCACGGGACCGAGCGGGAGCGAGCCCCTGGGCTGGGATAGGCCGTAGGCTTTCCAATTGACGGACCCGACGGCTTTGGTGATCGCGCATCCGCCCGCCTGGTGGAGCAGGGGAACCCGGTTCGC
>JBBRUE010000739.1:0-4069 GCA_038248085.1 Myxococcales bacterium
CATGCCCCCTTCGTTCGCCGGCTGTTGCCCGTCGCGCGCTTCGTGCCGGTGATCCTCCAGTGGGGGGCCCCGCGGGAAGAACTCGAGGCGCTGGCGCAGCGGCTCCACGCGGAGCTCCCGGCGGACGCGCTGGTCGTCGCCAGCGTCGATTTCTCGCACTACCAGCCGGCGCCCTGGGCCACGTTCCACGACGAGTCGAGCTTCTCGAGCGTCAGCGGCTTCGATCTCGAGCACCTCTTCCTCCGCGAGGTCGACTCGCCCGAGTCGCTCTTCGTCGCGATGCGCTTCGCTCAACTGCGCGGGGCGATGACGGCCACGCGAGTGCTCCACACCAACTCGCAGGGGAGGCGGGAGATCTTCGTGAGCGACTCCACGAGCCACCAGTACTTCACCTTCACCAGGGGCCCGGTGCAGCCGCGACCTGGTGCGAGCGTGGCGATCAGCGGCGACGTGCCGGCCGGGCTGGGTCTCGGCTTTCACGAGGGGTGGACCTGGCGGGCCGGGCGCGCTTCAGGGGCGCCGACCGCGCCGCTGCTGCGGGCGCTCCGGGGCCAGGAAGACCGCTTCTTCATGGGCCCCGAGGCCGTGCTCTTCGACCTCGCTCCGGGAGAGCGCCGGGCGCGTACGGTGAACGGAATCGAGGTGCTCTACGCGGGGGTCGACCTCTCGGCGCCGATGCCGGAGCTGCACGGTGACTGCGTCGTGGTGCTCGCGCACCGGGGCACGCTTTCGCTCGACGAAGCCACGGTGCGCGCGCGCGGGTTGCTCGGTCTCGCGCACGTCGTCGTCGGCCGCGGCTTCGGTCCGTCCCAGCCGGTGGAAGTCGAGGGCGGCCGGGTCTTTGCGCCTTCGCTCGGCGACTTCGCGGACCGCCAGGGCGAGGGCCGGGCGCAGATGCTGGGTGCCACCTGCACGGCCGACGGAGTCCGCGTTCGGACCGTGCCGTTGATCGTCACGCCCGCGGGACCCCGGCTCGATCTCGACGCGCTCGCCGACCTGCTGGAGCGACCCCGCGCCGTTCCGTGATGGCCGGCCTCGCGACGCCGTGCTGGTGGCGGGCCCCCAGACGCTTCAAGCTCGCGGCATGAAACACAGTGCACGGCTCCCGCTGGCGCTCAGCGGCGTGTTGCTCGTCATCTTCGTCGCCACGTTCTTCACCACGCCGGAGGGCAAGCTCAACTGGGTGCTCGAGGTCGGCCCGGGGCTGGCGGGCATGGTGGCCCTGGCGATCACCTGGAACCGCTTTCCGATGACGCGCCTGGTGTACGTCGCCGTCTTCCTCCACGTCCTCGTGCTGGTGTACGGCGGCTTCTACACCTACGCGAAGGCCCCGCTGGGCGACTGGGCAAAGCACGCCTTCGGGTGGACGCGGAACAACTACGACAAGGTCGGCCACTTCGCGTTCGGCTTCTTCCCGGTGATCATTCTTCGGGAGATCTTCCTGCGCCGAACGAAGCTCGAACGGGGCGGGTGGCTCGTCTTCATCTTGATCAACGTCATCCTCGGCTTCGGGGCGCTGTACGAGATGTTCGAGTGGGGCGCGGCGCTGCTGCTCGACCCGGCGGGCGGCGATGCCTTCCTCGGCACTCAGGGCGACGTGTGGGACGCACAGAGCGACATGGCCTTCGCGGGCCTCGGGGCCACGGTCGGCCTGATGCTCTTGAGCAGGCTGCATGACGCAGAACTAGCGCGGCTCGCGAAATCGTCTGCGTGAGGCGGGCCCTCTCTCCGCTCGGACATACGGTGATCCCGCCATGGGACGTCACCTCGTCGCACTGATCGCGGTGTTGATGTGGTCGGGTTGTGACCGGCCGTGTGAGGGCGCCCAGGCCGGCGCCACCTGCAGCGAGGGGATTTGCGATGGTGCCGGGTCGTGCATCGCCGCGACCTGTACCGATGGCCTGCCTGGTCCCCACGAGAGCGCCGTCGACTGCGGCGGCGCCTGCGCTCCGTGCGCCGATGGCCTGCACTGCGAGGCGGCCACCGACTGCGTGAGCGGCGCGTGCGTGGAAGGGCGTTGTCTGTCGCGCTGCGGTGACGCCGTCGTGCAGCTGTCGGAGGCTTGCGACGACGGGAATGGGGTCGAGGGTGACGGGTGTGACTCCAACTGCACCGTCAGCGGCTGTGGCAACGGCATCATCACCGGCGTCGAGACGTGCGACGACTCCAACACGCTCGCCTTCGACGGGTGCAGCCCCACCTGCCGACGCGAGTTGCGGGAGCAGGAACCCAATGACGACGGCGTACCCGCGACCGGCGCCGTTGGTATCGAGGGCAACGACTTCGACGGGCCGGGCGGGATCGCGGTGCGCAATGCTCTCGCGCAGGGCGCTCTCGACGTGCGGAACGGCGACACCGCGTTCGTGGCGTCGATCCAGACGCCGGGGGACGAAGACGTCTTCGCGCTGACCAACAGCACCGGCGTGATCCAGTCCGCGCGCGTCGACGTGTGGAGCGCCGAAGCCGGCTTCGGGCCCGGCGTGCCCTGCGGGGGCGACCTCGACCTCGGGCTCAACGTGCGGGGGCCCACCGGGGTGCTGCTCGCCGACAACAACGATCGCAACGGGTCGGGCGACCGCTGCCCGGGGCTGACCCTCGCGCTGTTCCCCGCGAAGACGGTCTACCTGCACGTGGTGGAGAACGGCGACGACGCGAGCACCGGGCGCTACGGCCTGCAGGTGCACTTCAGCGACATCATCTGCGGCGACGGCGCGATCACGCCGGGCGTCGAGGAGTGCGACGACGGCAACACCAACGACGCCGATGGGTGCAGCAACCAGTGCATGGTCCCCGCGATCGACGAGGTCGAAGTCAATGACACCGTCGCGCAGGCCAGCGCCTCGACAGTGCAGCTCGCGGGTGACGTGCGTGTTCGCGGGGCCATCGGGCGGGAAGGGGACCTCGACGTCTTCCGCTTCACCGTCCCCGCGATGAGCGTGGTGCGCCTCGAGACCTTCGTCGGGACCTCGGGCGATTGTGACGCCACGAAGACGCTGGTGCGGGTGCTCGACGTCGACGGTGCGCCGCTGGTCGAGGACCTGACGAACTCGGGCATCGGTGGGTGCTCGCTCATTCAGCTGCCCCTCGCCGCGGGGTCCTACTTCGTGCAGGTGCAGGCGGCGTCCGCCGACGTGCTCATCGCGCGCTACTTCCTCGAGCTCACCGTCCCGGTCTCGATGGGCAGCGAGTCGGAGCCGCCCGCCACCTCCGGCGTCAACGACACCTTCATCACCGCGTCGCGGAACATGAGCTCCACGATGGACGGGTGGATGTCCGGCGATCACCAGCTCGAGGGGGACACCGATGTGTTCGCCGTCACCCTGCCGCCGGGCAAGGGCCTGCGGGCCGAGGTGATCGAAGGCGACCGCGCCACCGAGACCTGCGAGTCGCGGGAACTCGACAGCCTGCTCACGCTCTACGACGCGGACTGGAACCCGTTGGTCAGCAACGACGACGGTGGGCGCGGCTACTGCTCACGCATCGATGGGTTGGGCGGGCTCAGCACCCAGGAGGCCTACTCCATGGCGCGCAACCCCGGCGTCACGCCGCGGGTGATGTACCTGCGCATCACCCGGTCGACCAGTGGCCTCACCACGCCCGCGCAGTTCGTCTACCGGCTGCTGATCACCATTCGCTGACCTCATGCTGAGGGCCCTGAAAGCAGGGACTCGCAGCGCGGAATCCGGGCGGACTTCTCTGGTCGGCGACCGGGCCGTAGCGTTCACTCCACCCATGCGGTTCGGACGGGGATGGCTCATCGGGTCGATCGTCGTTGGGCTGACGGGGTGCCCGCGCCCGTGTGACGAATCGAAGCTCCCGGCCGCGGGCCCCTGCGCGCGCGCGGAGTGCATCGACGGCGTCGCTGCCTCCACCTCTCTGCCGGCGGGCACAGCGTGTTCCGCCGGGGTCTGCAATGGCGCGGGTGCCTGCCTCGCGGCTACGTGTACCGACGGCTTTCCGAGCGCGCAGGAGAGCGACGTGGACTGCGGCGGCGCGTGTCCACGCTGTGGCGACGGGCTGCGCTGTGCCGCGGCCAGTGACTGCACGAGCGGCGTCTGCGCGCAGGGAC
>JBBRUE010000740.1:0-4065 GCA_038248085.1 Myxococcales bacterium
GCGACGGTGAAGGTGTCGCGGGTGCGCACCGGGTACTGCTTGCCCTTGGCGAAGATGTCGCTGCCCAGCGAGAAGCCCAGCTCGTCGATGCCCACCGAGGTGCGCGAGCGGAGCTCGACCCGGTCGCTGAACTTGTAATCGAAGCCGACCAGCAGCCGGTTGTAGAGGATCGACGTGCCGAACGTGCCGCGGCCCTCGGGGTCGATGGTGGGGTTGGGGAGCGCCAGCACCAGCTCGTCGGAGGCGCCGAAGAACGAGATGAAGAACCGCGTCTTGCTGCCCCTGGGCCGGTACTCGAGGCGCGCCTGGTAGTCGTAGTAGCGCGGCGCCAGCGAGAAGCTGACCACGTCTTCGGCGCGGGGAATGAGGCTGAGCACCGCCGGCAGCACCGCGTCGATGTAGCTGCGGCGCGCGCTGACCGAGAAGCTCCAGTTCTCGTTGAGGGGTCCCTCGAGCAGGCCTGACGCATCGACGACGTTGACGTCGACGTAGCCGTGGAAGCCTTTCTTCGAGGGCGTGCGGGCCTCGGCGGTGATCAGCCCACCGATGCTGCGCCCGTAGTCGGCGTTGAAGTTGCCGGCCTGGAAGTTGATGTTCTCGAGGAGGTTCGCGTTGTACGTCGAGAACAGCCCGCCGAAGTGGAACAGCTGCGGCACCGGCACTTCGTCGACGTAGGTCTTGCTGTCCCACGGCTTGCCGCCGCGCACGATGAGCAGCCCGATGCCGAACGGCGCGCGCGCCACGCCGGGGAGGTTCTGCACCACGCGGAAGGCGTCACCCGCGGTGCCGGGGATGAGCTTGATCTCCTCCTGGGTGATGGTGACCTGGGCGACCTCCTTGCGCTCCTTGGGGGCGCGCACCACCGTCTCGTAGGCGCCGTAGACCTTCTTGCGGATGAAGTAGGTGACCTCGGTGCGCTTGCCGGCGGTGAAGGTCTCGGTGACTGCGTATTTCTCGTAGTCGCCCGAGACGACGACCACCGGCCAGGTGCCCACGGGGACGTCGGTGAACTCGAACTTCCCGTCCTCGGTGGTGACGGTCTCGCGGCCCTCGACGACGACCTGCGCGCCGCCGACGGCATCGCGGGTGCCGCGCTCGACGACCTTGCCGTTGAAGTTGACCGGCGTGCCCGCATCGACCTGCTCCAGCGACTCGGGGGGCGGGCGGTAGACGAAGTTCAAGGTGAAGGAGATGCGCACCGCCGCGGGCTGGCCGTCGATCTCCGCCGGCGTGAAGACGAACTGCCGCGCGGCCGTGAGCGCCGCCTGGTCGAAGGCCTCCCCGGCGCTCTGGGCGACGCGCGCTTCCATCACCAGGCCGTCGGGGCCGAGATCGATCTCCAGGGTCACCGCACCGCCGATGCCCGCGTCGATCAGCTCCGGGGGGAAGATGGGATCCACCTGCTTGAGCAGCGCAGGGGCCTTCGTCAACGCGCCGGTGCCCGCGTCGGCCTGCGCGAGCGCGAGGGGCGCGATCAGCAGACTGAGCAGCAGCACGGCGCGAACCACGACGTGGGCTTAACGCAGTGCGTCCCGACTTTCCTAGCGGTTGTGCTCCGGCTGAACGGCCGGGCGTTTCGTGTCGAAGCTGGGGTCAGGGGAAGGTCCACATGAGCGCAGCTCGAGAGTACGAAGCTTCGTCGTCGTTCGAAGCCCTGGTGGCCGCGGGTTTCGAGCGGGCCAGGCAGGGGGCGGTGTTGGTGGTGGAGGCGCGCGGCTTACCGGCGCCCCGGGTGCGTTGGCTCGAGCGGCAGTTGAGTGCGCTGATTCCCGGAGGCGCGGTGCACCTCGCCGGTGACGCGCTGTTCGTGATCATCGTGCGGCATGCGGGGGCCGCCGAGACGTGGCTGCTCGTGGAGCGGCTGCGCCGGCAACTCACCCGGACGGGCTGGGAGCGCGCGGCCGTCGCCTCGGCCACCTGGCCGGTGCAGGGCTCGTCCCCGATGGACGTCGTCGCCGCGGCCCTCGCTTCGCTCTTCGACGAGCGCTCCCGCCTCGAGCACGAGTGGAGCCAGCGGGAAGTGTGGCTCCAACTCGACGAGCAGCACGGGGGTGGTTCGGGCTTCAACTGGGCCTCGGCCGGGGAGCTGCTCAGCGGCTGAGCTGTTGAAGTGCACGTCAGCACATCCCCGACAGCTGGTGAGGTAGCGTCCCGCGCCTTCTCACTTCGGGAGCGAACTCGATGAAACGCATCGTCGTGCTGACGTCAGGGGGCGACTCGCCGGGCATGAACGCCGCGCTCCGCGCCATCGCCAAGCTGGGCGCCGCGCAGGGACGGCAGGTCTACGGGAGCCTCGAGGGCTACGACGGGCTGATCGACGGCCAGTTCCGCGAGTTGACGAAGCCGCTGAGCGACGGCGGGGTGACGGTGGACATCGAGGTCGACGCGGCCGGCGGGCAGGGCGGCACGCTCATCGGCTCCGCCCGCAGCCTGCGCTTCCGCGAGAAGGACGGCCGGGCGAAGGCCCACGCCGAGTTGCAGAAGCTCGGCGCCGACGGCCTCATCGTCATCGGGGGCAACGGCAGCCTCACCGGCGCGCACGCCTTCGCCCTGGAGACGGGTGTCAAGGTGATGGGCATTCCCGGCTCGATCGACAACGACATCGGCTGCACCGCCACCTCGCTGGGCGTGGACACCGCGCTCAACACCATCGTCGAGGCGTGCGATCGCATCAGCGACACCGCCCGCGCCCACCGCCGCGCCTTCGTGGTGGAGGTGATGGGCCGCGACTGCGGTTACCTCGCGATGGCCAGCGCGATCGCCATGGCCGCCGACGCCGTGCTGATCCGCGAGTCGGGGAAGTCCGAAGACCAGCTCATCGACGACATCCGCCAGGTGATCCGCTCGGGCTTCGCGCGCGGCAAGCGGCGGATCTTGATCATCAAGTCCGAGGGGGTCACCGCGCCGTGCACGCGCCTGGTGCGGCTGACCGAGGAGCGCATGAAGGAAGAGCTCCCCACGCTCGAGATCCGCGCCACGGTGCTCGGCCACGTCGTGCGCGGCGGCAACCCCAGCTACGCGGATCGCGCGGTGGCCGGCCGGCTCGGCTTCGGAGCGCTCAACTCGCTGCTCCACGGCGCGAGCGACGAGATGGTCGGGTGGATGCCGTCCGTCCCCGGAGGCATCGTCACCCCTGACAGCTCGGTGGTCCGATTTCCGCTCGAGCGCGTGCTCGACGAGACGCGGGCGCTGATCGACGGGAGCAGTCCGGTGACGAAGCGCCGCCTGGCGTTGATGAGCGCGGCGTCGGGCGTGCTGTCGCTCTGAGGCCGTCCCACGCGCAGCGCGAGCGCGGCCCGGGGGTGATGGGCACCGCCTCTCCCCGCCACTCGCAGGACCGTGAGGTCTCGACTGGCACGTCCGGCCGACTTCCGCTCAAGTCTGCCGCCATGCAGCAAGAAGCCCTCGACCTCTTCCGCGCGCTGCTGCGCATCGACACCACCAACCCCCCGGGCAACGAGCGGGAAGCGGCGCAGCTGCTCGCCGACACCCTGGCCCTCGACGGAATCTCCTCGCAGCTGATCGACTCCGCGCCGTTGCGGACGAGCCTCGTCGCCCGGCTCGAGGGGACCGGCGCGAAGCCTCCGCTGCTGCTCACCGCGCACCTCGACGTCGTGCCCGCGGAACCCGCGCGCTGGAAGCACCCGCCCTTCGGCGCGGTGATCGACGACGGCTGGCTCTACGGCCGCGGCACGGTAGACATGAAGAACATGGCCGCGATGTGCGCGACCGTGCTCCGGGTGCTCAAGCGCGAGGGGCGTACGCTCTCGCGCGACCTCATCTTCGCGGCCGTCGCCGACGAGGAAGCGGGCTGTGCGCTGGGCAGCCAGTACCTCGTCGATCACCACGCCGACGAAGTGAGAGCCGAGTACGCGCTGGGGGAGATCGGCGGCTTCACCCTGCAGATGGGCGGCGCGCGGCTGTACCCGATCCAGGTCGCGCAGAAGGGCATGGTGTGGATGAAGGCGCGCCGCGAAGGCCCGCCCGGTCACGGGAGCATGCCGCGCGAAGACAACGCGGTGGTGGGGCTCGCCGCTTCGCTCGCCCGCCTGGTGCCCGACGCGC
>JBBRUE010000741.1:0-4064 GCA_038248085.1 Myxococcales bacterium
AGGCGTTCTTCCCCCCGCTGATGCCGCCGATCACCGGGATGACGGCGATCGAGCGCTGCGTGCCCCAGCGCACGTCGCGGGTGTCGAAGGGCCGGTACCCGCGGTCCACCCGCGCGCCGGGGAGCTGCGCGCCGATGAACTCGTCGAACTGTGCGGGCGTCATCAGCGCGTCGAGCTGGCGCAGGGCAACGGCGCGCTTCGGAGGCTTGAGGCCCTCGTCGACGGCCGCCTGCCAGGCCTCGGGCTCGATGCCGCGCGATTCCTTGATGCGGGCGGCGATCGTCTTCACGTTGGTGTCGAGGTACGCGTTGATCGTCTCGCGTTGCGCGTCGCTCATGTCGACGCGGGTGAACTGGTCGGGGAAGTTCTTGTAGGCGCCGACGCGCGCGACATCGACGTCGATGCCGAAGCGCTTCGCGGTGCCGCCGAAGAAGGTGACGCTGGTGCGCAGCCCGTCGAGGAGGATCATCGCCTGGGGGGCGGCGTAGATGCCGTCGCAGGCGGAGATCATCAGGTACTCGGGGTCACCGACCGAGAGCACGTAGGCGTAGACCTTCTTGCCGGCAGCGCGGAGCTTGACGATCGCGGTGCGCACCTCGTCGGCGCGGGCGAGGCCGATGCCGGCGCCTTCCACCTTGAGCACGAGGGCCTTGAGCTCGGGGTCCAGCGCGGCGCGCTCGAGGAAGCGGATGAAGCGCAGGTAGCGATCTTCGGCCTTCAGCCCGAGCAGCGAGCCGAGGTTCAGGCCCGGGCCGCCGCCGAGATCCGACAACGAGACGACGGCGATCTTCTGCGCGGGCACGAGGGGGTCTTCCTTGTCGGCCGAGAAGCGCCCGGCGAACTGCCAGTTGAAGTCGCCGTTCGCGTAGGCGACGCCCTGGGTGTAGCCGACGTTCTCGAGATCGACGCCGACGCCAGCGTGCACGAAGAGGGGGTCGCCCGCGGCGAACGAGTGGCTGAAGCCGGCCAGCAGCCGCAGCCCCTTCAGCACCTTCGCCTGCAGCGTGTACTGCATGCGCGGGCCCCCCACGCGCTCGGGGAAGATCGCGTCGATGCCGAGGGTGAGGCGCTCGCCGAAGGGGCGAACCCCGAGCCCGACCGTCCACTCCCGGTTGAGCTGGGTGGTGGCCGACTTCGGGGTGTTCAGGTTGCGCACGAAGGCGCCGAGCGAGAGCCAGCGCACCGGCCGCGACTGCAAGCCGAGGTCGAGCGAAGTGAGCGCCTGCACGTCGCCGCCGAAGAACCAGTTGATCGTCGCGCCGGCCGAGAACTGCTGTGGGCCGACGGAGAAGCCGAGGGCCGACTTCGCGCGCTCCGGGCCGGCGGCGGGGCGCAGCCACTCGAAGCCGACGCCGAGGCCGACGAGATCTCCGATGCTCGAGGCGAGCCACACGCCGTCGTTGTCCTGCCCGCGCACGTTGCTGCGCTCGTGGAGGTACCAGGCGTTGAAGCGGCCCACGCGGGCGAGGCCGGCGGGGTTGAGGACGAGCGAGGTGGCCTCGTCGGTCCACGCGGTGGATCCGGGGAGCTGGGTGGTGCCGCGAGAGAGGTCAGTACCCCCGACGGCGGAGGTCTGGGCCGAAGCGAGACCCGCGAGGAGCAGGGCCACCACCAACGACGATCGCGAGCGCATGGCGCCCTCGTACTACGAGTTCACCAGTCTTCGGTGCCGCTCGCGGAGTCGAGGGGGTCGCCGCCCTTGCTCTTCTTCTCGCGGGTGGTGTTGCGGCCACCGCGATCATCGCCCTGCCACTCTTCCGTGCCGTGCTTGTTGTCGAGCGGGTCGGCGGATCGGGAGACCTTGTCGGCGCCCGTCTCGCCCTGATTGAGGAGGTGGTTGACCATGCGCGCGACTTCGCCCTTGAGCTGGCCGAACTCGTCGCCCTGGAATGACGCGCGCTTCACCGCGATGCGACGGCCGGTCTTGAGATCGAAGTACGACATCGTCAGCTCGGTCGACTCGCCCGACTCGCTGTCGCGCAGCACGCCGATGATCGCGCGGTCGAGCTTGAGGGAGCTGCCGACGCTGCTCATCGTCTGGCCGCCCTTGTCCTTGAGGGCCTCGCCGGCGAGCCGGTCCATCAACGAGTCGAAGGCCTTGTAGCCGGCGGAGGCGACGAGCTCCTGAGTGATGTCCTGGTCCTCGGGGGTGACTTCGACGAGCACGCCGAGCTTCTTGAAGCCGGGGCGCTCGATGCGCACGAGGTGCTTGCCGATGGGCAGCGTCTGCAGGGTGATGGGCGAGTACCCCTCGAGCTTGTCGTCGAGGTACACGCGCGCGCCGGCCGGCTTGGTCTTCACCGTGATGTTGCCGCGCAGCTGGGCGTTGCGGCTGGTGGCGACCCCCGCTTTGTGGCTGAGGAAGGCCTGCGGGTAGCGCTTGCGGTCGAGCTCGAAGGTGGGCCCCAGCGAGAGCAGGTCGAGGGTGGCGATCTTCGACTCTTCGACGTCGCCGCGCGACTGGAGTACCGAGGCGTACATCGCGACGGCCTCGCAGAGGTTGGCGCAGCCCTTCATCGCGGCGACGGCCTTGCCGTATTCCTTGATGGTGGCGCGCAGCTTGCGCTCGGCGTCTTCGTAGCTGCGTTCGTCGAAGGCGACCTTGCTCTCCTTGAAGCCGAGCTCGGCGCGCTTGAGCGAGGCCACGGCCTCTTCGTCGGCGGTGATGCCGAACAGGTCGTCGCTCGTACGAACGGTGATGCCCTGGTACTCGGTGAGCGCCTCGTTGGCGTACGACTCGACCTTGAGGGTGAGGGCCTCGGCGCTCTTGTCCATCGGGAGGATCAGCGCGGACACACGCCTTTCCGCCGGCGGAGCAGCCAGGACCTGAACGGCGACGACACAGATGAGAAGCGCGTACTTCATCGGTACCTCAGGGAGTACCCAGCACCACGTTGAACGGCCGCACGCCCGAATTGTTCGCGGCGACCACTCCGGCCGTCGTCGCCCCGCCGACCACGACCACGCCCACCGCCGTCCAGAACCACCACTTCTTGTACACAGGGCCACCGGCCGACGGTTCCTCGGCGGCGTCGCCCGGTTCGACGGCGGCCACGACGGCCGCGGCGCCCGGCTTGGCGATGAAGCGGCTGATCTTCTTGCCCGTTTCCTTGAGTTCTTCGGCAGAGACGGAGAGGCCAGAGAGGCGGTTGCCGCTCTCGACGTCCCACACCTCGGCGGTCGCGCCGTCGGACATCACCAGGAAGCGCGCCTTGACGATGTCGGCGACCTTCTTCGCGCCGTTCGGAAGTGCGCCCTTCACCCCGACGCCCTTGCCGATGACGGCAGTGGCCGCGTCGCGCAGCTCGCCGTACCCCGGGGCGGCCTTGAGCTCGGGCTTCACGCTGGTGCCGTCCTTCGACACGTCGGCGTAGACAGCGGTCGACTCGTAGCCAGACTTCGAAAAATTCAGCAAGTGGCGGCCGACGGGGACCGAGGGCGCGTCGCTCACCGGGGTGGTGCCGATCACCTTGCCGCGCAGCGAGACCTCCGCGCCAGGAGGGGAGGACTCGACGCTCAGCTTGCCGATGCCCTTGGTGCTCACGTCGGCCAGGGCCTTGTCGAACGCCTTCTTCACCTCGTTGCCGTAGACCTGCGGGTCACAGGTGAGGTCGGGGTTGCTGAGCAGCGCGCGGGCGAACTCTTCTTGCGCCTTCTTCGCCTGGGTCTTGCCGCCGTTCTGAAGGGCGAGCGCCGCGATGAAGAAGTGGGTGTCGGCCAGGCTCTTCGAGTCCGCCGACTCCGGGTGCTTGACGAAGAACTCGAGGGCCTCGTTCCACTTGGCGGCCGAGCCCTCGTAGTCGAGATCGTCGTAGGCCTGGCGCGCGTCCTTCACCAGCTTGTCGCCGGTCTCGTCGCGGGGCGGCACGGGGAACTGGGCGGCGACGTCGACCACCGGTACCGATTCGCGGTCGAGCGCGTCGGCCAGATCGGCCTCGGTCTTCGCCGCGCCCGCTTCATCGGGAGAGGAGACGAAGATGACTGCTTTGGACGGCAGGGACGGCTTGGCGGGGGCTGCCGCAGCGCCCTTCGGCGCGGCGAGCACGAGGAGGAGAAGTGGAAGC
>JBBRUE010000742.1:0-4055 GCA_038248085.1 Myxococcales bacterium
AAGGCGCCCTTCTCGTGGCCGAACAGCTCGCTCTCGATGAGGTTCTCGCTCACCGAGGCGCAGTCGAAGATGACGAACGGGCCGGTCGCGCGGGGCGAGAGCTTGTGAATGGTGCGCGCGGCGGCGCCCTTGCCGCAGCCGGTCTCGCCGATCAGCAGCAGGGTCGAGTCGGTCGGCGCGATGCGCTGAATCAGCGCGAAGATCTGCCGCATCGGCACCGACTTGCCGACGAGATCGCCCAGCCGGTTGTCCGCCAGCGGCGAGACGTCGAGCGACTTGATCAGCGGCTGGAACCGCAGCTGCACGTCTCCGACCTCGAGCAACGCCCCCGCGCGGAGGAAGCCTTCCTTGATCTGCGCGCCGTCGATGAAGGTGCCGTTGGTGCTGCCCTGGTCCTGCACCACGAAGGTGTCTCCCTGGCGGCGCACCGTGAGGTGGTTGCGGCTCACCGTGGGGTGATCGATCACCACGTCGTTGTCGGGCGCCTTGCCGATGCGCAGCGACTGACCGATGGGGAAGGACTGGCCGCTCTGCGGACCGGAGAGCAGCACGAGGCTGTATTCCTGCGACGCAAAGCGATCGTTGACCGTCGCGGCACGCACGCCGATGACGGTGCGCTGCGGAATGCTGGTTCCAGTGGACATGAACGTGCACAGTCTAGGCGAAAAGGCGCAGGTAGCGATTCCCAACATGGCCCCACTGCTCTCTCTCGATGGTCCGACCCGCTTCTACGGAAAGCTGCTCGCCACGCCCGGCCCGGTGCTGGTGCTCGGGGCGGGGGACGGGGTGGTGGCCTCGGCGCTCGCCTCGCGGGGGCACGAGGTGCTGGCCGTGGAGACTTCGCCGTCCCTGCGCGCGTTGATCGACGAGCGCCGCGCGAAGCTCGCCGACCCCGAGTTGCTCAAGGTGGTCTCCGAGGACCTGCGGACCTTTCACCGCGACACGAAGTTCGCGCTGGTCATCGCGCCCCACCAGGCGCTGGGCGTGGCGAGGTCCCCCGACGAACTCCATGCGCTGCTCGAGGTGATCGCGGCGCATCTCGCGGCCGACGGCCACTTCGCCTTCGATGCGCTCAACGAGCCCGACACCGGTGACGCCCCGCGGCCACGGCCGGTCCCGCACCTGCGCGACCGCTCCGAGGTGATCCACCCGCTCTCGCCGTTGCGCCTGTCCGCGCAGACGCTCGACGACGCGCTGGCCTCGGTGGGTTTGCAGGCGCGCGAACGCTTCGCCGACTTCGGTGAGGCGCCGTTCGGGCCCGAGGCACTGATGCAGGTCGTCGTCGGTGAGCACGCCTGAGGCGAAGCTGATCAGCCGGCGTCTTCATCGAAGCGCCACCCCGGCGAATGGGGACGGAGTGCCGCCCGGTGGGCTTCGGCGGTCTGGCGGATCGCCTTCACCTGGTCGACGCCGAGCCGGTCGAGCCCGCTGAGCACCTGGCGCATGCGCACGTTCTTCGAGAGCCGTTCCCGGTGCCGCGCGAGGAAGTCCCAGTAGAGAGCGTTGAAGGGGCAGGCGTCGGGACCGACGCGTTGATCGGGGTCGAAGCGGCATCGGGCGCAGGGGGCCTCGTCCTTCGCTGCCTTCGGCCCGCGGCCCTTCGCCGAGAGACCCGACTGCCGCTTCAGGTACGCCGCGCTGGCGAGGTACGGCTTGGTGGTGAAGGCGTCGGTGCCGAACAGGCCCATGCCCACCACGTTGGGGAGCTCGACCCACTCGTACGCATCGACGAAGGCCGCCCAGAACCAGTGCGACACCGCGCGGGGCTCGAGGCCGGCGAGCGTGGCGTAGTTGCAGAGCACCATCAGGCGCTGAATGTGGTGCGCGTAGCCGGTGTCGCGCACCGAGCTCACGGCTTCCCGCACGCACTGCATCTCGGTGCGCTCGGGCTCCCAGAAGAAGTCGGGCAGCGGCAGCGTGGCCTTCAGCTGGTTGGCCTCCCGCAGGCCGGGCATGAGCCGCCAATACACGCCGCGGATGAACTCGCGCCAACCGATCACCTGGCGAATGAAGCCCTCGGCGCTCGCGAGGCTGACTTCCCGGCGGTGGTACTTCTCGGCCGCCGCCCGCGCCACCTCGTCGGGGCGCAGCAGGCCGAGGTTGAGCGGCACCGACAACAGCGAGTGAAAGAGGAAGCGCTCGTCGCTGCGGATCGCGTCTTCGTAGGGTCCGAAGTCCGCCAGACGGCGCTGCACGAAGTCCTCGAGCCATAGGAGCGCCTGGCCTCGCGTCACCGGCCAGCCGAACCGATCGTCGAGGGTCCCCCAGGCGCCTTCGCGTCGAACCCAGCGCATGACCTGCTTCGTCAGCGCGTCAGGCTCGAACCAGGGAATCGGAGGCATCGTCACGCCGCGGGCGTGCTGCCGGTTGTCGGCGTCGAAGCTCCACTGACCGCCTTCCGGCTTGCCCTTCGCGTCCACCAGCAGGCCGAGCGACCGGCGCATCTCCGGGTAGAACCGGTCCATGCGGAGCGCGCCCTGCTGGGTGTCGGCCCACGTCGCGAACTGGGCGCGCGTCACCAGGAAATGGCCGCCGGGTCCTCCGTCGTCATGCACCGTGAGGGGGAGCGACTTCGACAGCCCTCGCAGGCGCGCATCGATGGCGTATTCGCGCGGGGCGGTGACGTGCAACGACGACGGCTTTGCCCACTTCGCGAAGGCCGAGATGCCCTGCGCGTAGTCGTCGGCGACGCGGTGTTCGACGACGAAGCCGGCGGCGCGGCGCTCTTCGACGAAGTGCCGCAGCGCGCTGACCAGCAGCGTCAGCTTCTGTCGATGCCAGGGGAGCGCATGCACCTTCGCCCTCGTCTCCAGCACCAGGAGCTGTCCCTCGAGGGGTGTGCGGGGGAAGGCCGCCAGCGTCGGGTCGAGGTCCCAAGGCAGCACGACGGTGACCCGCGTGAAGGGCCGCGCAACGGGTTGTTCAACGGGCAGAGGCGACGACATCGCGCCTGAGTAACGGGGTGCCTTCGGTCACGCCGCCCACGGCACGAGCTCGGGTGCGTCGTCGAGGAGATCGTCCACGAAATCGAGCAGCCCGGTGATCCACTGGCGCTGGCACAGCCGCATCCGCTCGGAGCGCCCGGTGAGCATCTTCACGAGGTCGCCCGGCGAAGAGAGCAGGGCCAGTTCCTCGCGGAGCAGCTCGGCTTCGTACGCGAGGCTGGGCGTGCCGTGCTCGGCCGCCCGCTTGAGTCGTCCCGCCTGCTCCTTGGCCCAGGGCTCGAACTGCTCCAACTGGCCGGGGCTGGTCGCCAGCAGCTCGGCGATGTTCTCGAAGATGGGGCTCAGGTGCTGATGCGTGAGATCCATGGCCGTCTGGGTTGCATTGCGCACGCCACCACGAACTCCACGGATCACCGGCCCCCGCCGTGGGTCGTGGGAGACGGGAGGCCGAACTCTGAGTCTGCTTCGACTCCGCGATCCGCGGTGCTACGGAGCCAGCGTCCGTGAAGTCGATCCTCCTCATCCGCTACAGCGCGCTGGGCGACGTGGTGCTCGCGACGAGCCTCGTGGCACCCCTGCGGGCGAAGTACCCCGGGGTGCGCATCGAGTGGGTGGTCGACGCCGCGCACGCCGCCCTGCTCGAGGGCGTGGTGGACCGGGTCATTCCGTTCAGCCGGAAGGACGCGGCGAGCCGCGCGGCGGTGCTCCATGAGGTGAAGGGCCGCTTCGCGCTGGCGATCGATCTCCAGAACAAGCTGTGGTCGATGCGTGTCGCGAGGGCCGCGGCCCCGAAACGATTGCGGTTCGTCCGCCGCACGCCGATGCAGGCGCTGGGCTCGCTCGTCGGACGCGACACCATCCTCGACGACGTGCCCGCGACCACGCTCTACGCCCGGGCGGCCCACCTCGACGCCGCTGGTCCAGTGCGGCTGGTCGTCGGTGAAGACGCCCGTCGCCGGGCCGCGGAGTTGATGGGGCCTGGGAAGTGGATCGCCGTCGCGCCGGGCGCCGCCTGGGAGACCAAGCGCTGGGCGCCGGAGCGCTTCGGGCTGCTCGCCGCGGCGCTGCGCAGTGACGGCTTTCACGTCGCGCTGCTCGGTGGGCCGATGG
>JBBRUE010000743.1:0-4050 GCA_038248085.1 Myxococcales bacterium
GATGGACGAAGGGGCCTTCGTGCTCGACTACTTCCTGCCCGCGGGCTCTTCGCTGGAGCAGACGGTGAGCACCGCGCGGCAGATCGAGCGCGTGCTCGGCGCCACGCCCGAGGTGCAGCGCTTCTCGCGACGCACCGGCGCCGAGCTGGGCCCCGCCACGGCGACCCTGCTCAGCCGCGGCGACATCATGGTGCGCCTGAAGGCAGACCGAACCCGCTCCGCCGACGAGGTGATCACCGCGTTGCGTGAGCGGCTGGCGCGCGAAGTGCCAGCGGCGCGCTACGAGTTCGTCCAGGTGCTGCAGGACGTGCTCAACGATCTCTCCGGCGCCCCGCGCCCGGTGGAGCTCAAGTTCTTCGGAGCAGATCGCGCCGTCCTGCAGCGGCTGGCGGCGGCGGCAGCGGTGCGCATCAGCGGCGTCGAGGGCATCGCGGATCTCTATGACGGGGTCGAGCCGGCCACGCCGACCCTGGTCTTCCAGGTCAATCGGGAAGCGGCAGCCCGCCTCGGCCGCACGGTCCGCGACGTGAGTGACGAGCTCCAGACCGGCCTCGCCGGGGCGCCCGCCGGCACGCTGCGTCGGCTCGATCGGCTGATCGACATCCGCGTGCGCTACCCCGACGAGGTGCGCTTCGACCCCGAGAAGGTGATCGAGCTTCCACTCCTCTTCGCCGGCAGCCCGACCACCCAGCCCAGCGGAGGCGTGGTGCCGATCAAGGCCGTGGCTGACCCACAGCGCAGCTCGGTGGCCGCGGTGCTGACCCGTGAAGGCCTGCAGCCGGTCGTCGTCGTCACCGCGGCGATCGAGGGCCGCGACCTCGGCAGCGTCATGGCCGACGTGACGCGAGCGCTGGGCCGGGACCCGCCGCCCACGGGCTACCGCATGGAACTCGGAGGCCTCTCGGCGTCGCAACGCCAGACGTTCCAACAACTCGGCACGGTCGCCTTCTTCGGGGTGATCTTGATCCTGATCGTCTTGATCGCCCAGTTCAGGCGCGTGCGGCCGGCGCTGGCGGTGCTGCTGACCGTGCCCTTCGCGCTCTTCGGCGCGCTCCTCTCGCTGTGGGTGACCCAGACGCCGCTCAACGCGGCATCGCTGATGGGCTGCGTGCTGCTGGTCGGGCTGGAGGTCAAGTCAGGCATCCTGCTGCTCGAGGTCGCCGAGGCGCAGGCCGCGGCTGGCCACTCCTACGTCGAGGCCCTGGCGCTCGCGGCGCAGCGGCGCATCCGCCCGATCATGTTGACGACGACCGCCACGATGTTCGGGGTCCTGCCGCTGGCGCTGGGCGTCGGCGCGGGCGCGGAGATCCAACGGCCCCTGGCGATCGCCGTGCTGGGCGGCATCGCGCTCTCGAAGTTCATGACGCTGGCGGCCCTCCCTTCGCTCGCCGCCGCGCTGGCGCCGAGGAGCTCCCGATGACACGTCGACACCGTCCGTTCTGCGCGGTGATTGGCCTCGCCGCCCTCACCGCCGCGGCCCAGGCCCCGCTCGCCCTCCCGGAAGAACCGGGGCTGACCCTCACCACCTACCTCGCCCGGGTCGCCCACTCGAACCTCCCGCTGGCCGCCCAGCAGGCGAACGTGCCCCTCGCCGAGGCGCAGGCGGTGATCGCGCGGTCCTTTCCCGACCCGGTGCTGACCGCTGGGCTCGCCTCGCTCGACGTCTCGAACGTCGGCGCCCAGAACGGGGTCACCGCGGGGGTGACGGTGCCGCTCGAGTGGCCCACGAAGCGGCCGGCGCGCCTGGCGCTCGCCCAGGTGAACGCCGAGGTCGTCAACGCCGAGCTCGAAGACTTCGTGCGCCTGCTGCGCGGGGCGGCGGCCACGAGCTACGTCGACGCGCTCTTCGCCGAGCGGGTGCTGCTCCGCAAGCGCCAGGCCGCCGACAGCCTCGCCCAGGTCGCCCTCATCAACGAGCAACGGCAGCACGAGGGCGCGGTGTCGGAGATCGTGGTGCTCCAGTCGCGGCTTGAGGCGCGGCGCGCGAAGAGTGAGGTGCTCGCCGCGGAAGGCGACGTGCGCGCCACGCGCCTGGCGCTCCACGAGCAGATGGGGCTCGCCCCCGGCACGGCCGCCCCCGGCGCGCTGGGAGGCGAGCTCCGGCTTGCCCCGCGGCAGTTCGACGCCCAGGCCCTCGTCGAGGAGGCCCTGGTGTCGAGGCCCGATCTCCGCGCACGACAGCAGGGCAACCGGGCCGCCGACGGGCAACTGCGCCTGGCCGAAGCGAATCGAGGCGTCGACTTCGCTGTCAACGTGGGCTGGACCTATTACACACCGGGCGCGCCCAACTCGTCGTTCCAGGCCCCCGGGTTTCACACGGTGAGCGCGCTCCTCTCGACCCCGCTGCCGGTCTCCCGCGTGTTCGACGGCGAGGTGCGGGCCGCCCGCGCGGGACGACTGCAAGCCCAGTCACAACAGGCGGCTGCGCGACTGCGGGTGACGGTCGAGATCCAGACTGCGCTCACCCGCTATGAGGCAGCCCGGGCGCGCCTCGCCGAGTTCGACGACGCGCTGCTCTCCGACAGCGATCGCATGCTGGAGATGGCGCGTTACGCCTACGCCCAGGGCGCGTCCCGGTTGACCGAGCTCCTCTCCGCGCAACGCACGTGGACCGAGACCTCGCTGGCCTGGGAGACCGCCCTCGCCGACCACGCCCGGGCGCTCATTGCCGTGGAAACGGCAGCCGATGCCTGGGACTTCGCGCTGTAGGGCCACCGGGTGGCCTCATTCGAGGCGTGCACTTCTGGGTGAAGCGCTGACTTTCGAGTGCAGCCCCGCGGCCGCCGGTCCAGAGTCCGCCCCATGGAAGAGCGCCTCACAGTCCAGGAACTGCACGACTGCTGGCCCGTGCTCTCGGCCAACGAGCGCGTCGAAGCGTTCGAGCACATGGCGCGCGCCGACTCCGACGACTTCTTCCTCGCGATCGACCCGAAGGATCAGGGCGACATCCTCCTCGCGATGCCTGAGGGCGAACGCCGGTTGTGGATGCGCCTGCTCGCCCCCGACGACGCCGTCGACTTGATCCAGCAGGTGGCCGTCGAGCTCCGCCCCGCCCTGCTCGACATGCTCGACGAGTCGACGCGCCGCGAGGTCACCGCGCTGATGGCCTACGCCGAAGACGACGCCGGTGGCCTGATGAGCCCGCGCTTCGCCCGACTGCGGCCCGACATGACGGTGAACGAGGCCATCCGCTACCTCCAGCGCCAGGCCCAGGAGCGGCTCGAGACGCTCTATTACGCGTACGTCCTCGACGCCGATCAGCACCTCAAGGGCGTGGTGTCCTTCCGCGATCTCTTCCGCGCCCCGGGCGACAAGCCCCTCGCGCAGGTGATGCACGACGACGTCATCTCGGTGCCCGACACCATGGACCAGGAGGCCGTCGCCAGCGTCATCGCCCGGCACGACCTGAGCGCGGTGCCGGTGGTCGACGCCGAGGGGCGCATGAAGGGCATCGTCACCGTCGACGACATCGTCGACGTCGTGCAGCGCGAGGCCACGGAGGACATCCAGAAGCTCGGCGGCATGGAGTCTCTCGGCGCGCCCTACCTGCAGACCCCGATGCTCGAGATGGTGAAGAAGCGCGCCGGCTGGCTCTCGGCCCTCTTCATCGGCGAGCTGCTCACCGCCAGCGCGATGGGCGTCTTCGAAGCAGAGATCGCCAAGGCCGTGGTGCTCGCGCTCTTCGTGCCGTTGATCATCTCCAGCGGCGGCAACTCCGGGGGCCAGGCCACCACGCTCATCATCCGCGCCATGGCCCTGGGCGAGGTGAAGCTCACCGACTGGTGGCGCATCATGCGGCGGGAATTCACCGCGGGTCTCGCGCTCGGGCTGATCCTCGCCACCCTCGGGCTCGTGCGCATTCTCGTGTGGCAGCAGATCTTCCACACCTACGGGGACTACGCGCTCCCCGTCGCGCTGACCGTGGCCGTCAGCCTCGTGGGCATCGTCACCTGGGGCACGCTCGCCGGCTCGATGCTGCCCTTCGTCATTCGCCGGCTCGGGTTCGACCCCGCGAGCGCGTCGGCCCCCTTCGTCGCGACCCTCGTCGAC
>JBBRUE010000744.1:0-4046 GCA_038248085.1 Myxococcales bacterium
GAGGAGGATGACCGGGTTCGACGACTCGGCCTTCTTCAGCGACTGCACGATCTTCCCGGGCATGGCGCCGATGTACGTGCGCCGGTGGCCGCGGATCTCCGCCTCGTCACGCACGCCGCCGAGCGCGATGCGCACGAACTTGCGGCCGAGCGCGTGGGCGATGCTGCGGCCCAGCGAGGTCTTGCCGACACCCGGAGGCCCGACGAAGCACAGGATCGGGCCCTTCATCTTCCCGACCAGCTGCTGCACCGCGAGGTACTCGAGGATGCGCTCTTTGACCTTCTTGAGGCCGTAGTGGTCGGCGTTGAGCACGCCCTCGGCTTCGGCGATGTCGAGCTTGTCCTTGGTCTCTTCGCCCCACGGGAGCGAGAGCACCCAGTCGATGTAGTTCCGCACCACCGTGGCCTCGGCGGACATCGGGCCCATCATCTTGAGCTTCTTGATCTCCTTCTTGACCTTGAGCATCGCCTCCTTCGGCATCTTCTTGGCCTTGAGCTTGTCGTCGAGCTCCTGGAGCTCCGACTTGCCCTCGTCCTTGTCGCCGAGCTCGCGCTGAATGGCCTGCATCTGCTCGTTGAGGAAGTACTCGCGCTGCGTGCGCTCCATCTGCTTCTTCACGCGCGACTTGATGCGCTTCTCAGCCTTGAGGATCTCGATCTCGCCCTGCATCAGCTCGTAGAGCTTCTCGAGGCGCTTGGTGGGCGACTCGGTCTCGAGCATCAGCTGCTTGTCGGCGACCGACTTGAACGGCAGGTGAATCGCGATGGTGTCCGAGAGGCGCGAGGGGTCTTCGATGATCGCGACCTGCTGCTGGAGCTCGGGGGCGATGCGCTTGTTGAGCTCGACGTAGGCCTTGAAGGTGGCCTGCACCGCGCGCAGCAGCGCCTCCATCTCGACGCCCTTGGCCTGCTCTTCGACCACCCGCTCGAACTCGCAGAGGAAGAACGGCTCGTGGGGCACGAACTTCGAGATCTTCGCGCGGGCGACGCCCTCGACCAGCACCTTCACCGTGCCATCGGGGAGCGGCAGCAGCTGCACCACCTGCCCCAGCGTGGCGAACTGGAAGAGCTCGTCAGGCGCGGGATCGTTGGTCTTCGCCTTCTTCTGGGCGGCGAGCAGGAGCCACGCCTTGCCGTCGGCGCCCTTCTTGGCCATCGCGTCTTTGAGGGCGGCGATCGACTTCTCACGACCGACGTACAGGGGCCGGACTTCGTGCGGGAAAAGCACGATGTCGCGCAGGGGGAGCATCGGCAGCATGGCTGCCTCCTTCTTGTCGTCGCGGCTGAAGAACATGGCTGTGCGGGGTTGTAACGCCCAGCGGCGGCGAAATCGAATTACCTGAGACGGCTGAGCAGGAAGGCCACCTGATCGGCGGAACTCTCGATGGCCCTGGCGACCTGGTCGGAGCCTCCGTGGCCCGCATTGGCCTCGATTCGCAGCCAATTCAGGCCTTCCGGCTGCACTTCCTGCACGCGGGCGACGAACTTCCGGGCATGGAACGGGTCGACCCGATCGTCGTGGTCGGCGCTCATCATGAGCAACGGCGGGTACTTCTTGCCGGGGACGATCAGCGCGTAGGGGGAATACGCCGCGAGCACGGCCAACTCCGCCGGGACTTCCGGGTCGCCGTACTCGGGGATCCACGTCTTGCCGGAGCCGTAGAGGTGGTACCGCACCATGTCGAGCAGGGGCACGGCGCAGATGACCGCGCCAAAGAGCTCGGGGCGCTGCGTCAGGGCGGCGCCGACCAGCAACCCGCCGTTGCTCCCGCCGCGAATGCCGAGCCGCGCCGGGCTGGTCCATTGCTCGCGAATGAGGAACTCGGCGGCGGCATGGAAGTCGTCGAACACGTTCTGTTTGTGGGCGCCCTTCCCTGCGTCGTGCCAGGCCTTGCCGTACTCACCGCCTCCGCGGAGGTTCGGCACCGCGTACACCCCGCCCGCCTCGAGCCACGGGTAGATGAACGAAGTGAAAGCGCTGCGCAGGCTCACGTCGAACCCGCCGTAGCCGTAGAGCAGCGTGGGGTTCTGCCCGTCGAGCTTCACGTCCTCGCGGCAGACGATGAACATCGAGATCGAGGTCCCATCTTTCGACGGGAAGAACACCTGGCGGACCTCGTACTTCGAGGGATCCACCGGGACGCTCACCGCGCTGTAGACCTCGGACTTCCCGGTCTTGACGCTGGTGCGGAACACCTGGGGCGGCATGGTGAACGACGAGTACCCGTAGAACGCCTCGTCTTCGTCTTCGTCGCCGATCAGGTTCGAGGCGGTCCCGAGGCCGGGCAGCTCGACCTCGCGGACGAACTTTCCGTCGAGCGAGAAGAGGTCGAGCACGGACACGGCCTTCTTCAGGGACGAGATGGCGAAGTGGCCACCGACGATCACCAGCGACTCGCGGGCGGCGTCCTTGTCCTCGGGGATGAGCTCCTTCCAGTGCGTGCGCTCGAAGCGAGCCGGGTCGACCTCGAACACGCGCTTGTTGGGCGCGCCCTCGTCGGTGAAGACGTAGAGCTTCCCCTTCCAGGAATCGACCGAGTACTTCGCGTCTTTCCCGGCGACGAGGAGCTGCCAGGTCGTGTCCTGGCCGACGCGCTTGAAGAAGACGTCGTTCTCGTTCCACCCGCGCATGATGGTGACGAAGAGGAACTTCCCGTCACGCGAGTTGCCGCCGCCGATGAAGGTCCTGGGGTCCCCGGTGCGCGCGTGGAGCAGCTCGTCCTTCGCGGGCTCGGTGCCGAGGTGGTGCAGACGCACCTCGCAATACCCGGGGCGCTCGGACACGGGGATGCTCGGGTCGACCGGGAGCCACTCGTAGATGAAGGACTTCGAGTCGGGCAGCCAGCTCGGGCTGGCGTACTTGGCGCCGGTGATGACGTCGAGCTCGCTGCGTTTCCCGGTGTCGACGTCGAGCACGTAGAGCGTCGCTTCGTCAGCGGCGTTGGGCTTCTGCGCGAAGACGACCTTCTTGCCGTCCCAGCTCGGGTTCCACACGCCGAGCGAGACGGTGTTGTCGGTGCTCCAGGTGTTGGGGTCGAAGAGCACCTTCTCTTCGCCGGTCGCGCCCTGCTTCCAATAGACGACGGCCTTCTCCTTGTCCTTGTGGGTGCGGACGTAGAAGTAGCGGCCACCGCGGCGCACGGGGGCGCCCATGGAGTCGAGGTAATAGAGCTCGCGGTACCGCGTGAGCAGCGCTTCGCGATCGGGGAGTTCCTTGATGCGCTCGCGGGCGAAGGTGTCCTGCACCTTCATCCACGCCTGCACCTCGGGAGACTTCTCATCTTCGAGCCAGCGGAACGGGTCGCCGGGGATGGTTTCGGTTCGAGTGGCAGGGATCATGGGCCTGGGGGGGAGTAACTGCGGGGGGCGGCGTCCATCGCCTGAAGTCAGAGCCGGCGGTGGCGATCAGGTCTTCCGACGCAGTGGACGCATGCGCTTCGGCGCCGCGACGAGGTCTTCCTTGCGCGAGCGACGTCGGTCCTTGATGAAGCGCCAAAGACGGAGTGCCTCGGTGCGGCGGTCCTTCGGAACTTCCTTCAGGACCCGGTCTACCTCGGCGATCTCATCAGACACAGCGTCGGCGAGAAGTACCGAGATGTCGGAGAGGTCCTGGTCTCGTCCCGCAACCAACTTCATCGCGATGAGATGCGGCCTGAGAATCACCGGCGTGGACACACCGGGCATGACTTCCCGTCGAACCGCGGCGCGAACGACGAGGCGCTCGATGCCACTCGTCGCAAAGAGCAGATCCGTTCGAACCGAGACCTCGCGCCAGGTGAGCCGAACCGTCGCGACGCGGCCGTCCTTCTTCTGGAACAACTCCCGAAGAATGAAGCCTGATGATTGCAAGGACCGAACGAGGTCATCGACCTCCGACTCGGAGCCTGCGCTCACCGCGAAGTCGACGTCCTTCGTGCTCCGCGCTTCGGCGAGGTAGGAGCGCGCGAGCCCGCCGACGAGGCAGTACTGCGCGGACGCGGCGTCGAGGGCACTGACTGCCCTTCGGAAGACGTCAAGGACGAGGGACGACGAACCGGCCAGGTGCCC
>JBBRUE010000745.1:0-4046 GCA_038248085.1 Myxococcales bacterium
CGGCCGCACGGTCCACGCCAGCGAGGGACGATCACCCTCGGAGATCCGCATCGCCGTCGAGCAACTCCACGCGCAGCGCATCGGCCACGGCACCACGCTGCTCGAGGACCCGGGCGTGCTCGCGCTGGTGCTCGAACGCGGGGTGACGATCGAGGCGTGCCCGACCTCGAACGTACACACCGGCATCTTCCGCGAGGTGGCCGCGCATCCCCTCCCCCGCTGGCTGGAGCTCGGCGTGCGTGCGTGTGTCTGCGCCGACAACACGCTGTTGTCCGACGTCAGCACCGCGCAGGAGTACGCGCGCGCCTCGCACCTGCCCGGCATGACGCCCGAGCTGCTGGCGCGCGCCATCGCGAACGGTCACGCCGGGCGGTTCCCCTCGAGGGTCCAGGCGGCTCCGTGAGTCAGGCGCGGCCGTGCTTCGCGAGGTAGCGGCCGACATCGAGGGGAGCCACGGCCGCTGCGCCCAGCACCCCACCCATCATCGCGCCGATCACCCCCACCGACGTCATGTCGGCCCCGGCGAAGTACAGCCCGGGAATGGGGGCGCGCGGCCGCAGCCAGTGGTTGGCGAAGCGCCGCGGCGTGGGCTCGAGGCCGTAGATCGACCCCTGGGCCGGCCGCACGAAGTGCTCGGTGGAGAGCGGCGTCGAGAGCTCCACGAAGTCGACCATCGGCCCGAGCTTCGGCAGCCGCGCGACCAACTGGGCGAGCAGCACCCGCTCTATCTCGCGCTTGAGTCCCTCGTAGTCATCGCCGCGCCGGCGCCAGCGCAGGTCCTTCCACTTCGCGAAGTCTTCGTAGCGCACGAAGGTCACCACCTCGGCGGTGTGCTTCGCGTCGGGCCGCGCGGCGAGGTGCGGGTCCTTCAACGAGGGGAAGCTCACGTAGAGCACCGCGCACGGGTCGAGCGTTCCGCCCGGCGCGACCGGCCACGCGTCAGCGTCGTGCGACCACGTCTCGTAGAACCACTGGTTGGCCGAGGTCGCGCCCGCCTCGCGGATGTCGCCCTTGAAGGCGATGTTGAGGCACACGTGGGCCGGGGCCGGCTTCAACGTCGCCACCGAGCTCGCCCAGGCCTCATTCCGTTGGGGCGGGGGGAGCAGCCGCTCGACGGTCGGCACCACGCCGATCGCGCTCACCACCGCCCCGGCGCGGAGTTCCTCCCCGGACTTCAGCCGCACGCCGACGGCGCGCCCGTGCTCGAGCACCAGCTCCTGCACGTCGGCGACGATGCGGGTCCACCCGCCGGCCTTCGCCACCGGCGCCAGCAACGTCAGCGCGAGCTGCGCCGAGCCACCCACCGGGTAGGAGCCGCCCCACAAGAAGTGCTTCACCACCAGCGCGTGCATGGCGAACGCCGACCGTGAGGGCGGCGAGCCGTAGTACCCCCACTGCGCGGTGAGCAGCGCCTGCAGCTTCGGGTCGGCCGTCAGTTCGCCCACCACCTCGGCGGTCGTGCGATCGAGGTACGGCTTCACGCCGCGGGCGAGCACCGCCTCCGAGAGCCAGTCGGTCGAGCGGGGCAACATGCGCCCCAGCAGGAACCCCTGCATGTCCCGGGAGACGGTCTTCACCAGCTTCAGGTAGCGGTCGATGCCCGGCGCCTCGGCGGGGAACGCGGTCACCAGGTTCGTGCGGAACTGGTCTGGCGTGTCGGGGAAGTCGATGCGGAAGTCGCCGGGGAAGTGGAACTGGTCGTACGCCTTGCCCAGCGAGGCCCAGGTGAGCGCCCCGTCGGTCAGGGCGTGCAGCAGGCGGCCGGGGAGGCTCTTCGTCGTCACCTCCCCGACGGCGTGGACCCCGACGTCCCACGTGTAGCCCTTGCGCGAGAAGGTGTGGGTGAAGCCCCCGGGGACGTAGTGCTGCTCGAGCACCAGCACCCGCTTCCCCGTCTTGGCCAGCAGCGCGGCGCACACCATGCCGCCCATGCCCGACCCGATGACGATGACGTCGAAAGGGCCGCGCGGACTCTCACGGCTCCACGGGTGATCTCGCATGGCGGCGTTGTAGCAGGCGGGGAACGCCCCCAGACGGCCCAGCCCCATAGAGGTGGGGCGCCGCGCCGATAAACAGGGTACGGGGGGCTATGAACAAGAAAGCCAAGACACCAGGGGTGACCTCCCCCACTGCCGCGCCAGCCGCGAAGCCCTCGACCGCGAAGTCCGCGGCACCGAAGGCCATCGCGGCGCAGCCGAAGAAGTCACTCGCCAGCAAGCCCGCGAGCAACCCCTTCCTCGCCTCCAACAAACAACGCCTCGACAAGAAGGTCAGCCGGAGCTCGAAGAGCCCTCGCTGAGTTTTCGCTTCACGCGTGATCGTGCATGAAGCGGCGTTCGACGGGGTAAGGCACCACCTCGTCTTCGTCGCCTCTGCGCAGCTGTTCCTGTTTCCGCAGCCAGAACCCCGGCGTGCAGAGATCTCCGTGCATCGAGAGGAAGAGGTCTCTCGACTTCGCGTTGGAGAACAGGAACGGCGGGAACTCCTCGGGAAAGATGTCCTTCGGGTCGACGTAGAACCACGGCTCGCGGGACATCGACTCGTCGTCGTCGTGGGCGGTGGGCAGTGAGCGGAAGTGACAGTCGGTCACCGGCGCGATCTCGTCGTAGTCGTAGAACACCACCCGGCCGGCGCGGGTGACCCCGAAGTTCTTCAGCAGCAGGTCGCCGGGAAAGATGTTCGCCCCCGCCAGCTCGCGGATCGCGCAGCCGTACTCGTCGAGCGCGCGGCGCAGCTTCACGTCGTCGGCGTGCTCCAGCCACACGTCGAGCGGCACCATGCGGCGCTCGATGTAGAGGTGATCGATCACCACCTGGCTGTCGGTCTCGGTGAGCAGCGAGGGCACCGAGCGGCGCAGCTCCTCGAGCAGCACCGGGTCGATGCGGCCCTTGGGGAAGGCGACCTCCGAGTACTCGAGGGTGTCGGCCATGCGGCCCACGCGGTCGTGGTACCGGACCAGCTGGTACTGGGCCATCACCGTGGCGCGATCGACGTCCTTGGGCGGCGCGAAGTGATCGCGGATGACCTTGAACACGTACGGAAACGAGGGGAGCGTGAACACCACCATCACCATGCCGCGCACGCCTGGCGCGATGACGAAGCGGTCCGTCGAGTGCCGGAGGTGGTCGAAGAGGTCGCGGTAGAACAGCGTCTTGCCCTGCTTGTGCAACCCGAGCGCGGTGTACAGCTCGGCCGACGGCTTCTCGGGGAAGATGGTCTTGAGGAACTGCACGAAGGCGCTGGGCACCTCCATGTCGACCATGAAGTAGGCGCGGGCGAGCGAGAAGAGCGTGCCCATCTGCTCGCGGCCGGCGAGCACCCCGTCGAGGTACAGCTCGCCCTTCGAGTTCTTCCGGATGGGAATGGCGAACGGCAGCTTCAGCGTGCCGGTGTCGAGGCGGCCGATGAGGGTGGCCGAGCGGCTGCGGTAGAAGAGCGACGAGAGCACGTGCACCTGCAGCGAGGGCGTCACTTCCCGTGGCGCCGGCAGCAGCTCGCGCAGCCAATGCGCCACGGCCTTGAGGTCGCGCGCCAGGTCTTCCCACGGCGAGACGAGCTGCAGGTCGGTCACCACCGCGCGCAGCGTGCCGCGAATGCCGCGCTCGGCCGGGTAGTAGACGCGGTAGGTCGGCGTGAGCCCTTCGATGTGCTCGGTGGACACGGCGGGGCGCCAGAAGAGGTGGTCGTTCGTGTAGTAGGTGCGCGCGAGCACGCGGGTGGCGACCGAGTTGTAGAAGGTCTCGGCGAGCTCTGGCTGCGGGTGCTCGAGGAGCAGCGTGACGTAGGCCTTCTTGATCTCCGGCCAGTGGTCATCGCGACCGGGCTCGGGGAAGCGCTGCGCGAGCACCGCCACGGCCTCGCGCACGCGGACGTCGTACATGCCGATGCGCTCGTGGTGCGCGGTCTTCACCCCCGCCCAGTCACCGCGATCGAAGCGGTCCTTCGCGGCGGCGCTCGCGGTGCGGAAGAGGCGGTAGTGCTTGTCGAAGCCATCGAGGATGGCGCGAGCGATCTGTGGGGCGAGTGGGTCCGCCATCGACGACCTC
>JBBRUE010000746.1:0-4032 GCA_038248085.1 Myxococcales bacterium
CGAACTGCGGGACCTGCGGCACCACCTGCACCGGCACCCAGACCTGCACCGCGGGAGAGTGCCGCGCGAACTGCGCCGCAGGCACCACGGGCACGTTCGCCGACGTCTTGCCGCTCGTTCCGGTGAGCGCCAACGCCGCGTACCGCTTGCTGGCGGAAGACCTCAACGCCGACGGCCGCGTCGACCTCGTCGACAACGGCTCGACCGCGGGTCTCCACGTGCGGTACGCGAACGCCGATGGCACCTACCAGGCGCCGGTGCTCGTCGGGTTGACCAGTACGCGCGCCAACGGCTTCGTGCTCGTCGACGTCAACGGCGACAACCGCAAGGACCTCATCGCCACGCGCACCGGGGCGACCTCGTCGCAGATCGCCGTGGCGCTCAACACCGGCAGCGGCTTCGGCACCCCGACCTTCTTGTCGATGTCGAGCTACGTCGCGAGCGGGCCGGTGCTGGTGGCCGACGTCAACAACGACACCCGGCCAGACATCGTCGTTCCGGGGACCTCGGGCACCACCAGCTATTTCTTCTTCTTCCTGCAGACGACGACGGCCGGCGTCTTCCCCGCGAGCTACTCGAACTACCAGGCGTCGACGCTCGTCTCTCCGCTGTTCGGTGACGTCGCCGACTTCAACAAGGACACGCGGCCGGACATCGTGGTGGCCACTGCCACGCAATACCAGGTGTTGCTCAACAACCCCGCGGCCGCGTTCCCTGCCGGCTCCGGCGCCACGACGTGCTGGCTCCCGCAGACCGCGATCAGCGTGGCCGGCCTCAGCTCGGTCGTCGCCGCTGACCTCAATGGAGACACCAACGCCGACGTGCTGATGCGCGCGGGCGCGGGCGGCTACTACTCGCTGGGCAGCGGCACTGGCACCTTCATGGCCGGCAGCGCGCTGACCTTCCCCGGCAGCTCGGCCATCGTCCCCGCCGACTTCAACGCCGACGGCCTGGTCGACCTCGCCAGCGGCGGCACCTCGGTGGTCTACGTCTCGTTGGCGACGGCCGCGGGCGCGTGGCCTGCCCCCGTCTCGAAGATGATCAACGCCCAGTCCGGCGTGCAGGCGGTCATCGCCACCGGCCAGCTGATCGGCTCGAGCGCGCCGGAGATCTTCTCGGCGCCCCAGAGCTCGACCTCGGTCAACGTCAGCATCCTCGTCAACGAGGGGGCCGGTGTCTTTCCCGGGGCGAAGGTGAGCGGCACCGGCGCCGGCACCTGGGCGGTCGCGGTCAGCGGTGACGTCGACGGCGACGGCGATCGCGATCTCGTGGTCGCCCCGACCATCACGACCGGCGGCACCGGCACCGGCGGCGTGGTGCTCGGCAGCAACACCGGATCCTTCGGAGGGGCAACGGTGAACCTCCCCCTGCGCGGTGACGAGCTGGCGCTGGGGCCGCTCAACGGCGACGCCTTCGACGATCTCGTGGCGATCGTCGAAAGCGCCACCACCCCGGGCGTCGACGTCTTCCTCGGCGGCATGGGCGGCACCTTCGCTGCGCCCACCACCCTGGTCGCCTCGGCGCTCCCCACCCGGGTGCTGATCGCCAACCTCAACGGTGACAGCTTCAACGACGTGGTGATCGGAACGGCCACCACGGTGGAGTGGTTCCAGGGCAACGGCGACGGCACCTTCTCGACCGCGCGCACCATCGCCACCGGGCTGGGCACCGTGCAGGCGATCGCCGTCGTCGACCTCAACCTCGACGGCCGCGTGGACGTGCTGGCGAACGCCGGAACCCAGCTGCGCGTCTTCACCGGCCTCGGCAGCGGGGCCTTCTCGTCCACCGCGCTGACCACCGTCACCACGGCCGCGACCACCTCCGACCTCGGCACTGGCGACTTCGACCAGGACGGCCGCCCCGACGTCGCGGTGGCCACCGGCACCGGCGTGATGCTCTTCAAGGGCGCGGGCAACGGCGCGCTCACCACCCAGTCCACCGTGAGCGGCCTCGTCGGTCGCCTCCGCGTGGCCGATCTCGACAACGACGGCTTCCTCGACCTCCTCGCGTCGAACGGCGACGTGCAGGTGGCGCGCGGTGCGGCGGCCTTCGGCTTCGGCGCGAAGCAGACCTTCATCCCCGGGCGGCCCCTCGCCACCCAGGGCGCCGTCGTCGACCGGATGAACGGCGACACCTTCCGCGACGTCGTCGTCCTCTCCTCGAGCGAGATCTGGACCTACCTCGGCACCTGCCGCTGAGCCGTCGAAGTAGCTGAAATCATGATCTCCGCGCGAAAGATGCGCGGAGGTCATGCAGTTCAAGACGGCTTGAACTATATGAACGCCCATGGACACGTTCGCGGCGTTCAAGCCTTTCCTTTCCCAGGTCGAGACGCAGTTGGTTGGCCAGCTGGGTGGCGATCAGCCGAAGCCCGATGACACGCTGATGCTGGCGGCGCGGCACCTGGTGCTCAAGGCCGGCAAGCGCGCGAGGCCGATGCTGGTGAAGATCTTCGGCGACACCCTCGGCGTTCCCGAGGCGAAGCTGCTCGACCCGGCCATCGCGGTGGAGCTGATCCACGCCTCCTCGCTGCTCCACGATGACGTGGTGGACAACGGCATGTACCGCCGCGGCAAGCCCACGGTGAACGCCCGCTGGGGCAACATCGTGGCGGTGATGTCGGGTGACCTGCTGCTCTCGGGCGCGCTGCTCAAGCTGGCGAAGTTCGACGCCCGCCTCACCCAGCACGCCCTCGCCGTCGTCTCGGAGATGACGCGCGCGGCGATCGACGAAGTGCAGGCGCGCGGCAACCTCGACCTGACCGTCGAGGGCATCAAGGCCATCGGCGAGGGCAAGACGGGCTCGCTGTTCGGTTTCTGCGGCGTCTCGGCGGCGCTGGTCGCCGGTGACGAAGAGGCGGCGCGCCGCTTCGACGCCTTCGGCCGGCGCATCGGCGTCGCCTTCCAGATGGCCGATGACATCCGCGACATCTCCGGCACCGACGAGGGCAAGCCGCAGTACGCCGATCTCCAGTCGCGCACGCCGAACCTCCCGGTGATCCTCGCGGTGCAGCGCGACCCGCAGCTCAAGAAGCGCATCGCCGACGCCTGGGGCTGGACCGCGCTCACCCAGGACAAGGTGAAGGAGCTGGGCACCGCGGTGCTCGTCACCGGCGCCCTCGACGACGCCACGGTGCTGATGAACCAGGAGATCGACGCCGCGGTCGATGCGCTCGGCCCCTACGCGCAGCGCGAGTCGGGCGCCAACCTCGTGATGTGGGCCCGCACCCTCGCGCGCGGCATCGCCCTCAAGGGGGCCGCGTGAAGGGCTACCTCTGGCAGGCGACCGCGGCGACCGACGAGCCCGGCGGCAAGCTGCTGCCGTGGGAGACCGTGGCCATCGACGCGGTGGGCAACGTGATCGAGTTCTGGGGCTTCAAGCGCAACCAGGGCCGGGTCTGGGCCTTCCTCTACCTGCGCGACGTCGCGCTCACCGCGGCGGAGATCGAGCGGGAACTCGCGCTGAGCAAGGGTGGGGTGTCGATGTTGATCCGCGACCTGGAGCGCTGGGGTGTGGTGCTGCGGGTGCGCATGACCGGCGACGCGTCGTGGCGGTACAAGGCCGAGACCGACCTGCTCCACATGGCGCGCCGGGTGATCGAAGAGCGCGAGTTCTCGTTCATCGCCCGCATCCGCGCCGATCTCGAGGAGGCCCGGAAGCTCGCCGAGGCCGACACCCACACCGCGAAGGCGCAGATCCAGCGGCTCCAGCGCATGGAGATGCTCGCCGCGGCCACTGAGAAGGCGCTCAAGCTGTTCTTGAAGACCTCCCGCCTCGACGTCGGCGGCATGTTCGATGTCTTTCGGAGTTGAGCGGAGCCGGTTAGAGGACCGCGCATGGACGCGCACTACGACATCGTCATGAAGGCCCGGGAGACCGCCGGGCCCGGCAAGAAGTACTACTTCGGCTACTCGACCATCCTCGATCGGGCCGCCTTCGAAGAGTGGCGGGGCCAGCACAGCTACGAGTTCTTCGATCTCCCCGCCGGCGAGGTCGGCGAGGCCGTGGATGTTTACCAGGTGGAGAGAAAAG
>JBBRUE010000747.1:0-4027 GCA_038248085.1 Myxococcales bacterium
GGTCCAGTATGAGGCTGTTCGCTCTTCTCAACACAAACAGAATGTCCTGCTCCATCTTGCGGCCGCGGAGGCGAATGCGCTGCTTGAGCGTCTTCACCGGGCAGCGCAGGTAGATCATCAGGTCGGGCGGCTTGAGCGCGGCCGAGATGTTCTCGTACAGCTCCCAGTAGGTCTGCCAGTCCCGCTTGTCGATGTAGCGCTGGCGGTAGAGGTTCTTCGCGAAGATTTCCGCGTCCTCGTAGATGGTGCGGTCCTGCAGCGAGGTGCCTGACTGGCGCTCGAGCTCGCGGTGGAGCCGGAACTTGTGGGTGAGGAAGAAGATCTGGCTGCGGAAGGCCCAGGTCTTCATGTCCTTGTAGAAATCGGCGAGGTACGGGTTCTGATCGTTCGGCTCGTAGAACGGTTTGAGGCCGTACTTCTTGCAGAGGAAGGCCGTCAGCTCGGTCTTCCCGGCGCCGATGTTTCCCGCGATGGCGATGAACTTTTGCCCGGACACGAAGCGACCGACTTATTCCCGTGCGCTTCGTCAGTCGAGACTTGTCTCCGCACCTTCAGTTGCAGCGGGTCCTCCCACCGCACTGGACCCTGGCTCGACGAGGCGACGCGATTCACCTCGTGCTCGATCATTCGCAGCCTGCCCCCACGGACGAGCGTCAGCGTCTCGGGGGGAGGTCCTCGGGCGCCGCCTCTCGCAGGCACTGTCTCTCGCTCGCCGCGGAGCCCCACGCTCCGTGGTACACCCTCGCCGCCGTGTCGCGATTGAGTCTCCTCGCAGCGCTCTGCCTCTTCGCCGCTGCCTGCCAGAAGCCGCTCGAGGCACGCCTGCAGGCAGGTGACGCAGCGGCCCGGGTCGGCAAGTGGGCTGCGGCGCGCGACGCCTGGGCCGAGGCGGTGAAACTCGACCCCGCGTCGTCGCGCGCCTACGCGAAGCTGGGGGTCGCGCACTGGCAACTGGGGCAGAGGTCCGACGCTGCCGAGGCGTGGTCAAAGGCCGTCCAACTCGATTCCGCTGCTGAGTTCGCCCTTGAGGGTCTCGCGCGCGTCGACCTCGCCGCGGGCGATGCGGGCGCCGCGGTGGGGCGACTCGAGGCGGTGTCTGCGCCGGGCGGCTCGGTGCGACTGGCGCTCGCCCAGGCGCTCCTCGCGAGGGGGGCCTCCGACGACGCGGCGGCGGCGCTCGCTCATGCGCAAGCCGTCGCGGGGCTGACCCCCGACGATGCCGACGCGTTGTATCTCGTCGGGTCTGCGCAGATCGCGATGCGGCGCTTCAGCGACGCGCAGGGCACCCTCGACACCCTCCAGCGCCGGCACCCGGCCCTCGCCCTCGGGAGCTACGGGCTCGCGCGCCTCGCCGCGGCCCAGAGCCGGCAGACCGACGTGATCCTCAACCTGTCGGCGGCCCGGGCCTCCGCCGGTTCGAGTTGGAACCCGGACCTCGTCGCCGCAGATCCTGCTTTTTCGTTCATCTCGGCGACGCCCGAGTTCAAGGCCCTCGTCGGGAAGTGACCTGCTTCGCAACCGGTTCGTGGCGAAGCAGGCCCTCAAGTACGTGCCGGCGCTCGGCTGTACATGTGGTTGGCCAAGTTCGTGTTCGTCGATTGGAACAATCGCCGCGAGGCCGTCAAGTCCCTCGACGAGGCGGGCGAACAGATCCGTGGCGGGAACAGCATCGCCGTCTTTCCCGAAGGCACTCGCAGCGACGACGAGCGGGTGATGCCCTTCAAGAAGGGCTTGTTCGCGCTGGCGATGAAGGCGCGCGTGCCCGTCGTCCCGGTGGCGGTCGAGGGCTCCGGCCTGCTGATGCCGAAGAACTCGTGGAACATCACCCCCCGGGCCGTTCAAGGTGAGGGTCGGTCATCCCATTCCGCCCGCGCGAGTGGGCGACGATCGAGACTCGCTCATGCGCGAAGTGCGGACGCTGATCATCGAGCAGAACATCGCCCTTGGGGGCCTCGGTGGAGGCGCCGAGGACGCGGTCGCCGCACGCGAAGGCCTCACGCGGTCTCAGGACGCGGAACTTCAGATGTGGCGTGAACGCCCGAAGAGCGCCATGAACCACCCCGTGAAGGCCCGTCTCACCGCCGTCGCCCTGTCGCTCGCTTCACTCGCCTCCCTTCCGGCCTGCCTGACGACGTCCGCCGTGGGCGTGCGCCTGACACCGCGAGAAGAGGCCCAGGTGCTCCTCCAGCGGGGTGACGGCGCGAAAGCACTCCCGTTGCTGGTGGAACTGCAGGCGAAGTCCCCCGGGGATCTGACCCTCGCCCGCATGGTGGCCGAGGCCCACGTGAAGGCCGGCAGCGCCGACGCCTTTCTCACCGAACTCGCGAAGAAGGACACGGCGATCAGCCACTACCAGCAGGGACTGGTGCGTTACGCGAAGGCCTCCGATGCGAGTGCCCCGGCCATCGCCGACTTCCGCCGGGCGGCCGAGCTCGAGCCGGGCGAACCGGAGTTCCGCTACCGGCTCGGCGTGGCGCTCCTGGAGTCGGAGCAATACGAGCCCGCCCGCGTCGAACTCGAGGCCGCAATCAAGCAGGCCTCCGATCGGCCCAGCTGGTTCCTCCCCGTGGCGAAGGTGCGCTACCGCACCGGCGACAACAAGGGCGCGACCGAGGCGATCCGTACCGTCGTCACCGGAGCCCCCTCCCCCGCCGACGTGAAGACCGCCCGAGCGCTGATGGACCAGATCGCCGACCCGTTCGCCGGGTTTCCCCGCTCCGCGAGGCCCCAGCTCGAGCAGGCAATCCAGTGGCTCGAGGTCGCCGATGTGCCGCAGCAGGCCATCGTGCAACTCGAGGAGGTGCTCCGCGATCACCCCGACGAGGCCATCTTGCACGCCCTGTTGGGCCTCTCGTGGGCCCGCCTCGACGACGCCGGCCGCGCAGTAGAGGAACTCAAGCGCGCCATCGAGCTCGCCCCCGAGGACGGCAAGAACCACCTCTACCTCGCCGAACTCTACGAGGCCCGCCAGCGCCCGAAGAACGCCCAGGAGCACTACCTCAAGGCCCTCGAGCGCAACCCCGTGCTCGACCAGGCCTGGCTCAAGCTCGGCGACGCAGCCCTCGAACGCCAGGATCTCGTCGCGGCGCGCCGGCACTTCGAAGTCGCCGCAAGGCTGCTGCCGGAGAGCGCCCCCGCCCACGGGAAGTTGGCGCTCGTGCACCAGCTCGACGGCAACTGGCCCGCGGCCGACAAGGAACTTCACGCGGTCCTCGACAAGGACCCGGAGAACCTCGAGTTCATGCTCCGCCTGGGCGTCCTTCACACCGAGCGCTACAGCCGGGCGAAGTCGCCCACCGAGCGGGACGAGGCCTCCGCCGAGGCGACGCGGTGGCTGACGAAGGTGCTCGAGGCCCAGCCCGAGAACGCCCTGGCCTCCCGCGCACTCGAGCGCCTGAAGATCCGCTGAGGGCTGGGCTACACTGCCGCTCGTGAGCGAGAGCGACCCGCCGAAGTCCCCCGAACTCGAATTGGCCCGGCCCCCCCGACCGTCTCAGCCGCCGGGCCCGCGCCCCTCGGTCAGCAACCCCCAGCTCCAGGCGGTTCGGACCGCTGCGCGCACCCAGCCCCTGGCCCCCGAGCAGAAGGGCCCGGCGGCTTCCCGCATCAAGGAGGGAGCGGCCGACACCCTCCTCAACTCCGTCTCGATCCTCGGCGAGGTGATCGAGGACTTCCGGAACTCCGATCGCTTCTTCAAATACAAGGCGCTGGTCCTGAGCATCTGGTTCCTGCTGGTGATCGGAGCGTTCGGCATCGCCTGCCCGTCCTCCGGTCCCTCGAACGACATCGCCGCCCTGTTGGTCGTCGGTGGCGAGTCCGGCAAGCCGATCTACATGGTGAAGAACGACGGCGCCGAGGCCTGGAAAGACGTGGAGATCACGGTCAACGGCACCTACCGCACGACGATGTCGCTGATGCCCGCGGAGGGGGGCAACGCCACCCTCTCGTCAGCGGTGCTCTTCGATGACAAGGGCACCAGGGCCCCCCCCCAACTCCAGATCACCGAGATCGTGGTGAGGGTGCGTGA
>JBBRUE010000748.1:0-4024 GCA_038248085.1 Myxococcales bacterium
GACCCGGTCCTGGCTGGTGAGATCGTAGGCGACCGCGGTGCCGCGCCCCTTGGGGGGCTCCGGCGTGACGCGGCCATCCTGGATGGCCGACATCAGCGCATTGATTTCGTCCGGGTTCAGCAACACGCCAGCCATGGGCAGACCTCTGTCGAGCGAGCGTTACTGGACGACGAAGTCGGAGATGTAGAGGGCGCGAATGCGCGCCTCGGGCACCAGCTCGCGCAGCCGTTGCTGGAGCGCGTCCTTGGTGCGGCCCAGGCCCTCGCTGCCGCGCAGCTCCTCGAGGGTGCGGTCCGACAGGTAGCTGATGAAGGCGTCGCGCACCCGCGGGAGGTTGGCGTTGAGCCGGTCCTTGTCGCTCTCGCCGATCACCTCGACGTCGAAGGACATACGCGCGTAGCGGTCGAGCTCGGGGTTGCGGAGGTGGATGACGAAGTCCGCCAGCTTCACCATCGGGCCGGGGCCGCCCGACGTCGCGCCGCCGCCCTCGCCCTTCTTCTCGCCGCCTTCCGCCTTCTTCGGTTCGGGCTTCTCGCCCTCGTCGGCCCTCACCTCGTCGCCTGCCGCTTCTTCCGCGTGGGGGTCGAGCGCCGCGGCCGGCTTGTGCAACATCGAGTAGCCCATGAAGGCCATCACGCCGACCAGCAGCAGGCTGTTGAAGCCCACCAACATCGGCATCAGCTTGCTGCCCTTCCCCGGTGCGGCCGGCGGGGCTTCAGCGTGCGTGTCCTTCTTGGCTTCGCTCATGATGCAGGCTGCAGGAGCAACCCATGTGCCCGTGACGCGTCACAGGGGTGACGACGATCAGGGTTGGTAAGCCCGTGGATCTTGAGGGGGGAGCTCGAGGACGATCTCGATCCGCCGGTTCAATTCACGATTGTCCGGGGTGTCGTTCGACACCAGCGGGTGGCTGGACCCCAGACCCGCCGCCTGGAGCCGGGCCGGGGCCACCTCGTGCGCTGCTTCGAGGTACGACACCACGGTGGCGGCCCGCGCGGCCGAGAGATCCCAGTTGTTGCGGTAGCGCGAGGAGTTGATCGCCCCGTCGTCGGTGTGCCCCTCGACCCGGATCAGCTGGGTGCCCGCGGTGAGCTCCGACGCGATGGCGTCGAGCACCGCCAGCGCCTCGGGCCGGAGCGCCGCCGAGGCCGCGTCGAAGAAGCGGTGCGCCGCCAGCCGCAGCCGGAGCTTCCCGTTCTCGACCTCGATCGACACCGTGGGGTTCTTCTCCTGGCGCAGGAGGAAGGGCCGCAGCGACTTCTCGAGCCGCCGCCGCGTGTCTTCCACCATCTTCTTCTGCTGGTTGGAGCTGACCGGCTGGGGGCCGAGGTTGGTGACGCAGCCGCCCTCGGTGGGCGGGCCCTTGAAGATGGCCAGCTTGTTGATGCCCCCTTCACCCTTGAAGTGCAGCGCCCAGCGCATCGACTCGGTGGTCTGCGCCAACTTGTTGGTGTCGACGCGGCTGGAGGCGTACATCACCACGAAGAGCGCGAAGAGCAGCGTCATGAGGTCGGCGTACGAAATGACCCATCGCTCGTGGTTCTCATGCTCTTCATGTTTGTGCTTCTTCGCCATGGAGGTCCCTGATGCTTCATCGACACGAACACCGCCCGGGTGAAGTCGAGGCGTTGGGCGCTGCGGGGTACTTCGTCCGCGACGGCTTCCTCGGCGCCGAGCTGGCCCACGCGGTGCGCGTCGAGGCGGGGGCGCAGTCGCTCCACCGGGCAGGTATCCGCCACGCGCACACCCTCGATGCCCTGGTGCGCACCGACGAGATCACCTGGTTGACGGCGGCCGACACCACCGGGGCGATGGCCCTCGCGGTCGGGTGTTTCACCGAGCTGATGGGCGAGATGAACGAGCGCGCGTGGCTCGGGCTGCGGTCCTTCGATCTCCAGCTCTCGCGCTACCAGGAAGGCGGCAAGTACGCCCGCCACCGCGACGCCTTCCCCGGCCAGGACAACCGTCGCCTCACCGCCATCGTGTACCTCAACGAGGGGTGGATCGCGCCGCGCGGGGGGCGCCTGCAACTCTTCCTCGAGCCCCCGGTGCTGGTCGACCCGGTGATCGATCGGTTGGTCGTCTTCCGCTCCGAGCTGGTGGAACACGAGGTGCTCGAGTCCCACGCCGAACGGTGGGCCCTGACCGCGTGGTTCTCGGCGCGCTGACGGGCGCCTACTTCTTCTCGCTCGCGCTCTTGGCGTGCTTGCCGAGGTGGCCGGCGAAGCTCTTGAGCTTCTCCTCGAGGATGCGGGGGTTGAGCCCTTCCTGAATGGAGAGGACGCCCTCGGCGATCAGCGTCTTGCGCTCCTTCTCGAGCGCCACCCGCCGCTTGAGCTTGTTGGAGATCGGCAGGGCGATGAGGTTCGCCACGCCGACCCCGTACACCGTGGCCACGAAGGCGACGGCGATGCCGGGGCCGAGCGCCGACGGGTTGTCGAGGTTCTCCATCACGTGAATGAGGCCGAGCACGGCGCCGAGCACCCCGACGGTGGGGCACAGGGCGCCGAAGTCGCCCCAGATCTTCGCCACCACGGTCTGCTCTTCGGCCTCGACTTCGATCTCCGTCTCGAGGGTGTTGCGGGCCACGCTGGCCTCCACGCCGTCGACCAGGAAGCCGAGCGCGCGCTTGAGGAAGGGGTCCTTGACCTCGGTCATCTTGCTCTCGAGCGCCAACACCCCGTCGCGCCGCGCCACGGTGGCGAGCTCCACCAGCTGGGACATGAGGGAAACGATGTCGTTGGGCCGCTCGACCAGGGCCGTCTTGAAGCCCTTGATGCCGCTGATCACCTCGCCCAGGGGGTACGAGACCAGCACCGCGCCCAGCGTGCCGCCGATGACGATCATGAGGGCGGTGAGCTGGAGCAACGACCCCGCGTGCCCGCCCTCGAGCTTCTGCCCGATGAGGATCATGGCGAGGCTCAATGCGATGCCGGGGATGGTCGTCTTATCCATGATGCACTCCGGAGCTGCTCAGTCGCCGGAAGGCGGCGATCCGATCAATCACCTCCGAGAGCGGCTCACGCACGAGGAAGCGCTGTCCCGAGGACATGGTGATGACCGTGTCCGGAGTGGCTTCGGCAAAGACGATCAAGCCGTCGTTCACCGCGAAGGCGTGTCCGTCGAGCTTGGTGAGCAGAATCATGGAGGTTCCTTCCCGGGACTTCTTCGGCACATCTCGCGTCGCACTTGAGGCGCGTCAGCGACGTGACACGATGGGCGCCATGCCGGAGCAGGGAGTCCACCGTTGGCTGGTCGAGTCGCTGGAAGACCCGGTCGCCCTCGCACAGGTGAGCCTCGACGACTTCCTCGCGCCCGAACTCTGGCGCCTGGCGGTCGAGCGGCTGCGACTGCGCCGCTTCGGCCACCTCCCCGAATGGGAGGGCGCGGCCGCGGTCGGGGCGCACCTCGGGGCCCGCTTCCTCGCCTCGGAGTGGGGCCAGCTGATGCGCGAGTCGATCTCGGTGATGCCGCTCGATCGCGCGCTCGAAGCCGTGGTGATGCCGCTCGCCGACCGCCTCCGTCGCAGCGCGGAGTTCGACTTCCGCGCGCGCCCCGGCGGGGGCGGGTTCATCGAGATCAACGGACCGATCGCCGTCGGCGCGGCCACCATGCAGGGGTTCTTCCAGGTCATCGTCGACGCCATCCCCGGCCAGCATGTGGTGCGGGTCGCCAAAGACGGCCCGCAGCACCTCACCCTCGAGGTGTCGGTCAGCGCTTGAGCTGCATCAGTTCCTGGAGGAGCTGATCGGCCGTGGTGATGGTCTTCGAGTTGGCCTGGAAGCCGCGCTGCGCGGCGATCATGCGGACGAACTCGCCGGCGAGGTCGACGTTCGACTGCTCGAGCGCCCCCGAGACGATCGACGCGCGCCCGCCCTCCGCCGGGGCGCCGATGGTGGCCTGGCCGGAGTTGAGCGTCTCGGTGAGCAGGTTGCCGCCGCTGCGCTGCAGTTGATCGGCCGCCTCGAAGTCGGCGACCGCGACCTGGCCCAGTACGCGCGTGGTGCCGTTGGTGAAGGCCCCC
>JBBRUE010000749.1:0-4015 GCA_038248085.1 Myxococcales bacterium
AGGTGGCCTGCGCGGTGACGTCGAGCGTGCTGGCGTCGCTGTAGGTCGCGGTGACGGTGAAGTCGCGGGTCAGGCCCACGGCCACCGTGGCAGCGGCCGGGGTGAGCTCGAGGCGGGTGAGGGTCGCGGGCGTGACGGTGATCTCCGCGACGCCGGTGACTGCGCCGAGGTGGGCCGAGATCGTCGAGCTGCCCAGCGTGAGGGCGCGCACCTGGCCGCGCGTGCCCGGCGCGTTCGAGACCGGGGCGACGGCGGGGGCGCTGCTCGACCAGGTGACCTGGGCGGTGAGGTCGTTGACCGTGCCGTCGGAGAACACGCCGGTGGCGACGAAGAGCGGGGTGACCCCCACGGGGAGCGAGGCGACGGCGGGTGAGATCTCGAGCTGCGAGAGCACTGCGTCGGTGACGGTGACGGTGGTGTTCCCGCTGCGGCCGCCGATCGTCGCCGAGAGGGTCGACGTGCCCCGGGTGATGGCGAGGGCTTCCCCGCGGGTGGCGCCGAGGCTGGAGACGGACACGCTCCCTGGCGCCGAGCTGGTCCAGGTCGCCTGGCCGGTGAGATCCTGGGTGGAGCCGTCACTGAAGAGCCCGGTCGCGGTGAAACGCAGCGTGGTGCCCAGGGGAAGGGTGGGGCTGGTCGGCGAGAGCTGCACCATCACCAGCGAGGCGGCCGACACGGTGAGCGCGGTGCGCGCGGTGACGGCGCCGAGGGTCGCGGTGAGCTCGGTGGCGCCCTCGGCGAGGCCGGTGACGCGGCCGCTGAAGCCGAGGGCGTTGGACACGGTCGCCTTGGTGACGTCGGTGACGTGCCACAGCGCCGCGGCGGTGACGTCCTGCCGCGAGCCATCGGAGAACAGACCGAAGGCGCTGACGTCGAGGGTGAGGCCGCGCGCCACGGTGGCGGGCGTCGGGACGAGCTCGAGGGCAGTGAGGGTGACGGCGCTGACGCTCAGTTCCCGGCTGGCGCGCACTTCACCCAGACGGGCGAGGAGCGTCGCGTGGCCGACCGCGTGGGCGCGCACCAGCCCTCCGGAGGTGATGGTGAAGACCGCGGCGTCGCTCGAGGTCCACGTCACCTGGCTGCTGAGATCGGCGGTGGTGCCGTCGGAGAACACCCCGGTGGCCAGGAAGCGCAAGGTGGTGTTGGCGGCCAGCCCGGTGGCCGGAGGAGAGATCTCGAGCGAGCGCAGGCTCGCGGGAGAAACGGAGACGTCGCTGCTGTCCGACTGGCCGAGCACCGTCGCGGTGACGTGCGCGTTGCCCACGCTGCGCGCGGCGATGAGGCCGGCCTCGGCGGGCAGCTCGGAGGCGAAGACGATGCCGGGCGCCGACGAACGCCACGTGGCCTGGCCGGTGACGTCGATCGAGGTGCCGTCGCTGAGCAGCCCGGTCGCGGTGAGCTGGTGGGTGAGCCCGCGCGGGAGCTGGAGGACGCCCGGTTGCACGTCGACGTGCTCGAGGTGCGCCGGGGTGACGTCGACCGGCACCGTGGCCAGCAGGCCCTGCACCGACGCGGTCAGCGTGGTGGCTCCGGTCGCGCCGCCGACGACCATGGTGTGCTGCATGTCGGCGATCGACGGGGCGGCGCTGGTCCACACCGCGTCCGCGGTCACGTCGCGCTTGGCGCCGTCGCTGTCGATGGCGGTCACCACCAGCGGCACGCCGAGGCCCACCGGCATCACCGGGTGTGGCGGGTCGATCTGCAGTTCGCGCAGCCTGGCCGCGCCCACCAGCAGCGGGCGGGTGAGGGTGCGGTCGGCATAGCGCAGCCGCACGACCGTCTGTCCCTGCTGGAGGCCCTTCACCACGCCGAGTGCGTCGCCCACCGCCCCGATGAAGTCGTCGTCGACCGACCAGAGCCCCTCGCCGGTGATGTCTGCGAGGGCGCCGTCGGTGAAGAGGGCCGTGGCGACGAACTGGACCTCGTCGCCTTTCGCGACCCGGGCGGTGTCGGGCGTGAGGGTGATCGAGCTGAGCTCCACGACCTGCTTGGGACAGGCTGGGAGCACCAGCACGAACGTGAGCGCGGCGAGCGCGCGAATGCGGTTCTGCATGACCTTCTCCCCACGTGCCGGTTCAGATCCAGAGACGAACGTCGTCGGACCTGCCCAGTTCATGGGCCGCGCCAGTCGGCTCCTGCGCAATTGCGGGAGCTTGGATCGGCACGATGGGGGTCAGCCGCGGGGGGGTGGGTCGGGTTTCAGCGGGTGTTGGCGCGGATCGCCTCGACGAGGTTCCGCATCCACTTCTCGTACTCATCGGAGCGGCCCGTGGCGTCGAAGGCGAGCTCCTGGCTGTCAAGGTAGGTGATGGTGGCCTTGGTGGTGTCGGCGACGATGCGCACCCGCACCATGCCCTTGCGGTGGTTGAGCCGCGCGACCACGCCGTCGGCCTCGTCGGTCTCGATCACCCAGCTGTGGGTGCCGAGCGCGCGCTGGAGGGCGCCCTTGACGGCCTGGGGCTGCTGGGCGCGCTCGAAGATCGCGGTGGTGGGCGGGGGCGAGCGCAGCGGCGGGGGCGGGGCGGGCGGCATCGCGACCACGGCCACCGTCAGCCCCTCGCGGATGCTGGCCTCGACGTTGGCGACCCACTTCTCGAGGTTCTTGCCGGCGCCATTGGCGTCGAGCACCTGCACCGTCACCCGCTCGGGGGTGAGGACGAACGAGGCGCGCACGTTGGCGCCCCGGTGATCGAGCCGCGCGGTGATCACGTTGCCGTTCTCGTTCTCGGTGACCCACCCGCGCGCGACGAGCGCGTTGACCACCGCGCTCCGCACCTCGGGGTCGGTGCGCGGGGGGGAGAGGAGCACCACGCGCGGGGGCAACGACGCCACGTCGGCGTCGGCGACCTTTCGTTTGCCACACCCTGCGACGAGACCCAGCACGGAAACCAAGACCACGGCCTGCACGACTCGAGAGGCGTTCACGGGAAGCTCCAGGTTGAAATGAAGCGGGGCTTTTACAGAAGAAGCGTCAGCGCGCCTAATGGTGCCGAGTCCGCGCGCCTGAAAAGACCGGCCCCCCGCGCGGCAAACCTCTGGAATGTCTCCACTGGAGACTCTTGGGGGTGACCCCTCTCCGGGCGTTGACTCCAGAGTCGATTTGGCCGCCATTCGACGACCGCTGCGCTATGGATCCGCGCGGTCAGTCGAGTCGTTTCCCCACACCCTCGGAGTCACTCATGAGCTTCCGCATCCGCAAGGCCGCCGTCCTGGGCGCTGGCGTGATGGGCAGCGGTATCGCAGCGCACCTCGCGAACGCCGGCATCCCCGTCATCCTCCTCGACATCGTCCCGCCGAACCCCGCGCCGGGTGAGAAGACCGACGGCAAGGCGTTCCGCAACAAGTTCGCGGCGGGCGCCGTGGCCAACCTGCGCAAGCAGAAGCCCGCGCCGCTGATGACCGAGAAGGCGCTCGCGCTGATCGAGGTCGGCAACTTCGACGACGACCTCGCGCGCGTCGGCGAGTGCGACTGGGTGGTCGAGGTCATCAAGGAAGACCTCAAGCTCAAGAACGGCCTCTTCGCCAAGCTCGAGCCGCTGGTGAGCAAGACCTGCATCATCAGCTCGAACACCTCGGGCATGAGCATCGTGGGCATGCTCGACGGCCGCTCGGAGGACTTCAAGAGCCGCTTCCTGGTGACGCACTTCTTCAACCCCGTGCGCTACATGAAGCTGCTGGAGCTGGTGCCGGGCCCGAAGACCAACCCCGCGGTGCTGGCCGCGCTGGCGGAGTTTGGTGAGCGCACGCTGGGCAAGGGCATCGTCTACGGCAAGGACACCACCAACTTCATCGCCAACCGCATCGGCACGTACGGAATGATGCGCACCATCCAGTTGATGGAGAAGCACGGCGTCACCATCGAGGAGGTCGACAAGATCTTCGGCCCGCCGATGGGCCGCCCGAAGTCGGCCGTCTTCCGCACCGCCGACATCGTGGGGCTCGACACGTTCTTGCACGTGACGAAGAACTGCTACGACTCGTTGCCCAGCGACCCCTCGCGCGAGACGTTCAAGGC
>JBBRUE010000750.1:0-4013 GCA_038248085.1 Myxococcales bacterium
GAGCGCCAGCATCCAGCCCAGGCCCTGCCGGGGCAGGGCGAGCAGCAGGGCCGCGGCGGCGCAGGCCACCGCGAAGCCGCCGTGCGAGGGCGCGCTCGAGAGCGCCTCGAGCATCAACCCCACCGCGGCACCCGCGCCGCCGGCGAAGGCACCGCGCACCAGCAACCGCTCCACCATCGCCGGATCTTCGGAGCCCACCCGCTCCCACGTCTCGGTCAGCGCGCTCATCTCAGTAGCCCTCATTGTCGCGGCCGAAGTCGACCATCTTCTTGCGCTCGAGCTTGCGCGCCATGTCCTTGCGCTCGCTGGTGCCGGCGCTCCCGTAGCTGCGGCGCATCTCGTCGGCCTCGCCCTGCCCCGCCAGCGCATCGGCGCTCATGCCGAACACCGCGCGGGCGTTATCGAGCAGACCTGCGGCCGCCGCGATGTCGCCGCGCTCGTAGGCCGCGGCCGCCGCGACGAGCTGCAGGCTGCCCACCGCCTTGATGCCCCGGGCGTAGACCGCCTCGTCCCGCGAGCTGGCGACGAGCTGCGCGTCGTCGACCACCGTCACCGCCAGCGCCACGTCGGAGCGCTGCTCGGCGCCGTCCACCGGGCGCCAGCGCACCGACGCCCCGAGCTGGGCGCGCTGCCCGGCCTGAGAACGCTCCGACTGCAACCGCACCACCACCCGCGTCGGCACGCCCGGCCGGAGGTCGGCCAGGTGCAGCACCGCGCGGCCATCGGCCCAGACGAGGTGACGGCCCGGCGCATCGACGACGCGGAAGTCGGTGGAGTCGAACGAGAGCTCGACGTTGCGCGCCACCGCCTGCCGGGCCGCGGCGACCTCGAAGCCCAGCACCTCCTCGAGCGCGCTGGCGTCCTTGAGGTAGCCGTACATGCCGCCGCCCCGCTCGGCGAGGTGCTGCATCAGCTGCCCGTCGTAGTCGGAGCCCACCCCCAGCGCAGTGACGGTGATGGCGTCGGCGTGCACGCGACCCACGAAGTCAGCCAGCGAGCGCTCGTCGGTGAGCCCCTCGGTGGGTTGACCGTCGCTGACCAGCACCAGGCGCCGCGCCCCCGTCGCGCCCCGCAGCGCCGTCCACCCCGCCTGCATGCCGCCGGAGATGAAGGTGCCGCCCGACGACTGCACCAGGTCGATGGCGGCATGGAACCGCGCACGGCTCGCCTCGTCGATGCGCTGGCGCTCGCTGGCGGTGACGTCGCTGCCGAAGGACACCAGCGTCAGCTCGTCGCCCACCTGGAGCAGGTCGACCAGGCGGTGCGCGGCGCGGCGCGCGTCTTCCATCTTCTGGCCGGCCATCGAGCCCGAGTGGTCGAGCACCAGCGCCAGCGAGACGTGGTCGGCGCCCTTCACCTCACCCTCGAGGGTCACGGTGTACTCGGCGAAGAGCTCAGTGCCGCGCTCGTGCACCGCGGTGTGGCTGGGGCGCGCCTCGACGCGCACCGCGCTGCCCTTCGAGACCGCCACTTCCCCAGCCTTCGCGACGACGGGCCGCGGCCTGGTGATGACGGACACCAGGGCGGCGAGGGACAGCACGAGCGCGCTCGAGAGCAGCACGCGGGTCTTCGAGAGAGACGAGAAAGGGGAGCGGGTCATGCACCCAACGTCCCACGCACGCGACGGCGCCAACATCGGGCGAAGATCTGTCGGTCGGTTGACCGTCGGTCAGATGACGTATGCCCCGGCCCCGGTCAGGGCTTCTTCATCTCGCAGCGCAGGAAGGCGGTCAGCTTGGAGGCGACCTCCTCGGGGATGGTGCTCGCCAACGCCTTGCGGCACAGGCCGGGAGTCGCCTGGTAGCTCTTGAGAAAGTCTTCACACGGGGAACACCCGCCGAGGTGCTCTTCGAGCTTGGCCCGCAGGTCGGCGGTCAACTCCCCGTCGAGATACTCGAGCATCCGTTCGATGGTGTGCTTGCAGGTGGAATGACTCATGGCTGCGACCCGGGTCGTGCTGCGGCGTTCATTGTGACCCAACCCGGGCGGTTGCAACCGAGAATGGCGCCGCCCGGACAGGTACTGAACGAAAGGCCAGTCATCAGGAGCGGTCGGCGTAGAAGTGGTCGATGGCCGCGCGCAGCGACAGGCGGGCCCGGTGGAGCCGGCTCTTGATCGCCGGCACGGTGGCCCCGGTGATCTCGGCGATCTCCTCGTAGGAAAGCCCCTCGAGGTCCTTGAGCACGAAGACCTCGCGGTAGTCTTCCCCCAGCCGGGCGGTGGCCGCCTCGATGGCGCCGCGCAGCTCCTTGTCCATCGCCTGGCCCTCGGCGTCTTTGAAGTCCGAGACCTCCTCCATGAGGCTGCCGCGGTCGTTGAACGCCGGCTCTTCGAGCGGCGATTCGACCTGGCTGACCACCTTGCGGTGGCGCAGGCGCATCAGCGCGTGGTTGGCGGCGATGCGGTAGACCCACGAGCCGAACTGCGCGTCGCCGCGGAAGTTGGGGAGGTTGCGGTAGGCCGAGATGAACGACTCCTGCAACACCTCGGCGGCGTCGTCGTCGGAGTTCAGCATGCGCAGGGCCAGGCCATAGATGCGCCCGCGGTGGCGCTCCACGAGGCCTTCGAAGGCGGCCACGTCGCCCGCCTGGGCCCGGGCCAGCAGCTCGCTGTCTTCGGACGGAATCAAGGGCTGGGGACCGTGGACTCTCTGTCTCGTAGCGTCAAGCACCATGCACCTCCACCCTCGTCTCTGCCACGTACGCACCTGACCCGAAGTCGTTACGCGCAATCAACATGCGCCGGGGGGGCCCGACGCAAAGACTCGCACCCTGACCGCGACGGTGTAGACACGGGGCTGCCCATGATGCCCACGGCTCGCATCTCCGGAATCCTCCAGTCGGTCTTCTCCCTGCGCAGCACGCACGACGTCGGCGTCGGCGATTTCGAGGCCTTCGACGCGCTCTTCGCGTGGATGCGCCAGGCCTCGCAGAAGATGGTGATGGTGCTGCCGCTGCTGCCCACCACGCCCGGCGACCCCAGCCCGTACTCCACGCGCTCGGCCTTCGGGTTGAACCCGCTCTTCATTCACCTCGGCTGGCTGCCCGAGGGCGTGCGCTTCACCGCTGAAGAGCAGAAGGCCATCGACACCGCGCGGGCCTCGCCCACCGTCCGCTACGACCTCGTCTTCCCGGTGAAGAACGCGGCCCTCGCGCGCGCCTTCCACGTCTTCGAGAAGGCCGGCCCCAGCGCCCGCGCCTCTGCCTTCGACGCGTGGTGCCTCAGCCAGCGTGACTGGCTCGCCGGCTACGCCCTCTACTCGTCGCTCTCGGAGGCCTTCGGCCTGAAGCCGTGGTGGGAGTGGCCGGCCCCGTTGGCCACGCGCGAGCCGAAGGCGCTCGAGGCCGCCACCCAGGAGCACCACCACCGCGTGCGCTACCACCAGTGGCTCCAATGGGTGGCCCAGGAGCAGTGGCAGCGGGTGCGCGCGGCCGCGAAGGCGCAGGGCATCCTGGTGTGCGGCGACGAGCCCTTCATCATCGGGCAGGACTCGGCCGACTGCTGGTGCTTCCCGAAGTACCTGCGCCGCGACGCGCGCCTCGGGGTGCCGCCCGACGACTTCTCGGTCGACGGGCAGGACTGGGGCCTGCCGTGGTTCGACTTCGAGGCGCTGGCCCAGGACGACGCCTGGCTGCGCCGCCGCGCGAAGCACGCCGCCGCGACCTACGACGTGCGCCGCATCGACCACGCCATCGGCTACTTCCGCCAGTACGTGCGCGACGCCGCGACACCCAGGGGGCGCTTCATGCCGGCCGAGGAGCCGGCGCAGCGCGCGCTGGGCCTGAAGAACTTCCGTCTCCTCTCGGAGGGCGCGGGCATCGTCGCCGAGGACCTCGGGGTCATCCCCCGCTTCGCCAAGGACGTGCTCGCCGAGCTCGGTCTGCCCGGCTACCAGGTGATGCGCTGGAGCCGCGAAGACGGCATCTACCGAGACCCGCGCCACTACCCGGAGGTCTCGCTGGTCACCACGGGGACCCACGACACCGAGACGATGCGCCAGTGGTGGGAAGCCA
>JBBRUE010000751.1:0-4011 GCA_038248085.1 Myxococcales bacterium
ATGATCACCCGGGCAAGCATCGCGAGATCCGCGGCCTTCACGTCGAGGCCTTCCCGCTGGCACAGGGCGTTGGCCAGGCGCACCACGTTCACGCAGCTCGCCCGCCCGCGCCGCAGGTCGTAGCTGTCGAGCTCGGCCACCGCGGCCGCGACCTCGCGCGGGAGAAACCAGCGGTAGGCGATCACCGCGCCCACGTCGCGATGGCACTCCTCGACGGCGCGCTGCCACACCCCGCCGCTGATGAAGCCGTTGGCGGCACCGCGCTCGACCTCCAGCAGCAGCGCGGCCACCACCGGCTTGCCGATGTCGTGGAAGAGGCCCGCGAGGTACGCGGTGTTGGGGTCGACGGACTTGAGCTCGTGCGCGAGATCGCGCGAGAGGTGGGCGACGCCGAGGCAGTGCTCCCAGATGCCGCGGAACGCGTTGCGGATGGTGGGGTCGCGCGAGCTGAAGACCTGTTCGGCGGCGAGCTCCTGCAGGAGCCCGAGCAGCTGCTTGATGCCCAGCCGCGCCACCACGCCTTCCATGGTGCTGGTGCGTGCCATGCCCCCGTAGAGCGGACTGTTCGCCACCCGCAGCAGTCGCGAGCTGATGAAGGGGTCGCGCTCGAGGTAGGTCGCCAGCGCGCCGAAGCTCACGTCGGGGTCGTGGGCGAGCTGGATCGCCTTCATCGCCACCTCGGGCAGCGAGGGCAGCCGCAGCGTGTCCGACTGCAGGCGCTTCGAGATGATGTCCTTGAGCTTGCTGGCGAGCGCGATGGCCTGGAGTCGTTCGTGCTCGTCGGTGCGCCGGGTGTTCACCGTCTGTGCGGTGACCTGCAGCACTGGTGAGGGGGCGGTCTTCTCCGCGGCCGGGGTGGCAGGTGGGGCGGTCGGCGCGGCCGTGACGGCCTTCACCGGCGCCGCTTCGTCCGCGGAGTAGGCGAGCATCGGCCGCGCGCCGAGGGCGAAGAGGGCGAGGCGCAGCTCCTTCATCGTCTGGAAGCGCTTCTCTGCGTGCCGGCCGAGGCACCGCGTGACGAGCTGCACGAGCGGCGCGCTGATGCCGAACGAGGCGAGCTCCGGGGCATTGCCCACGAGGTGCCCGTGCATCATCTGCATCGCGTTGCCTTCGTAGGGCAGGCGGCCGGTGAGGAGCCGGTACGCCACCACCCCCAGCGAATAGATGTCGCTGCGGTGATCGAGCGTCTCGTCGCCCAGGCACTGTTCGGGCGACATGTACGCCGGGGTGCCGATGATCAGCCCGGGCGTGGTGCGCAGCCCCGTGCCCTGGCCGCCGAGCAGCTTGGCGATGCCGAAGTCGAGCACCTTGATGAAGTCGGGGTAGTCCGGGTACCGGGTGAGGAAGAGGTTTTCGGGCTTGAGGTCGCGGTGCACGATGCCGTGCTCGTGCGCGGCGCCGACGGCCGACGCGGTCTGCGACATCAGCGCGATGACCGCCTTCTCGTCGAAGCGCGGCTTCGTCTCGAGGCGCTGGGCGACGGTCTCGCCTTCCAGCAGCTCCATCACGATGACGAAGTGGCCGCCGGCTTCGCCGTAGTCGGTGACGTCGACGATGTTCGGGTGGCGAATGGCGTTGACCGCGCGCGCCTCGGCGAGGAAGCGGGCCACCATGCCTTGATCGCTGGCCACCTGCGGGTTGAGCACCTTGAGCGCGGCCTTGCGGCCGATCAGCGTGTGCTCGCCCTCGTACACCACGCCCAGCCCCCCTGCCCCGAGCTGGCGTCCCACGCGGTAGTTGAGGAGTGTGGTTTCGATCATTCCCGCCCTGAAAATCCGTAACGAGGCCTTCCCGCCGGCGCTGGGCCGCCATTCGTCAGAGTCCTGACGTCGCAGGTGTTACAGGGCGGGCGTGACTCCCGAGCCCCCCCAGCAAACGCCGGTGCCGCAGCCACCCCCGCCCGGGTTGGTGGAGCGGCTCCGCGCGGCGCCCGTCTCGTCGTTCTTCTTCGCGTGCTGCATCGTGGTGTTCGCGATCGCCGAGCGCAGCGGCTCCACCCAGAGCACCGAGACCCTGCTGCGTTTCGGCGCCGACTCGCGCAACACCGTGTGGCACGGCGAGTGGTGGCGGCTCTTCACCTCGATGTTCCTGCACATCGGCATCGTCCACCTGGTGTGGAACATCTGGGCCGGCTTCAGCTGGTGCGCGCCCTTCGAGCGCATGGTCGGCCCGGTGCGCTTCGCGCTCATCTACCTGCTGAGCGGGTTGGCGGGCTCGGCCTTGAGCGTGATCGGCCACGACGTGGTCTCCGCCGGTGCTTCGGGTGCGCTGTTCGGGATCATGGGCGGCGTGTTCGTCGTGCAACGCCTGATGCTCGGGAGCTGGGCCGCGCTGTGGAGCGACCCCGGGGTGCGCCGGAACGCGCTGATGACGGTGGTGTGGCTGGCCATCGGGCCCTTCGTCGGCTTCGACAGCTTCGCGCACGGCGGCGGCATGCTGGCGGGCGTGGTGTTGACCTGGTCGCTGCTGCCGTTGCGCGTGCCGCGGCTGGTGGGCGCGGTGGCGCTCGTGGCGCTGCTGATCGGCGCGTCGCTGCGTCCGATTCCCGGGTTTCACGACGCGTACCTCGCGCGCGCGCAGGTGACCGCGGCCTTCGGGCGGCAGGACTGGCCCGCGGTGCTCGCCGGCACGGAGTCGGTGACCAAGAAGCCCGACCCCGAGCTCGCCTTCTACCGGGCCCAGGCGCTGGTCTTCTCGGATCGACTCGAGGAGGCAGAGGCGCTGCTGCCCCAGCTCGACGGCCTCGGGCTCTCGGCGAACCGGGTGCGCGCGATGGTGCTGTTCAACGCGGGCAAGGACGACCCGGCGCTGAAGGAGATCGATCTCGGGCTCGCCGCCGAGCCGAAGGATCCATACCTCGTGTCGATGCGCGCCTCGGTGCTGCTCTCGAAGGGCGACGGCCCCGGGGCCTCGGCGGAGGCGGTGAAGCTCCTCGCCCTGACCCCCGACGCGCTCGACGCGACCGTGCTGCGCTCCGAGACGTTGGCGGCCACGCATCGGTTCGCGGAGGCTCTGGTGCTCCTCGACACCGCGGTGCGCCGGGCTCCGGGCAAGTACGAGCCGATGCGCCTGCGGCTGCTGCTGGCGATGGGCCGCACCGACGAAGTGCGCGAGGCGCTGAAGACCGCGACCTTCGACGCCACCCAGGTCGCGTTGATCGACTGCGCGCTCGAGGCGTCGGTGGGCGACTTCGCGGCCGCGCAACCGAAGTGCGAAGCCGCCGATGAGGTCCACGAGCCCTGGGCTCGCGAGCTCGAGGCCACGGTGGCGGTCGGGCTCGGGGACTGCGAGCAGGCGCGTGAGTTGATGAACGCCGCTCGCAAGTGGAAGACGACGCGCTCCGGTGACGCGCTGCTGGGCCTCTGCGCGCTGCGTGACGGCGACCTCGGTGAGGCCGAGCGGTTCGCGACCGACGCGCTCGCGCCCGACCCGACGGCGGTGGAGGGCCTGCTGCTCCGGCTCGCCATCGCGTCCGTGCAGGGTGATGCGAAGCCGGCGCTCGCGCCCCTCGTGGGGCTGGAAGCGGAAGCCACCCACTCGTTGTTCTGGCCGTTGCTCCCTGAAGAGGCCCGCGCGGTCTTGCCCCGGCGCTGAACCCGACGGCTCAGGGAACGGGTGCGCCCAGCTGAACCAGGCGCGGCGTCTCCTGCGGCGCGAGCACCTGGTAGCGCAGCGCCCCGCGCGCCACGACGCCGCCGGTCGAGTGGGCCACCACCACCACGCGATGGGTGCCGCCGCTGGGCAACGTCACCTGCTCCGTGCCTCCGAGCTCGAGCGAGAACGCCGAGGTGCTGCTGTCGTCGAGGCGCACGTCATCAAGGGTGCACGGGTTTCCCGAGGCGTTGGTGAAGACGAGCTCACCCCGTGCGACCCCCGCGTCCGGTTCAGTCACGAGCAGCAGCCCCTCGCCGGACGTCGGCGCCGTCGTCACCGTGCAGGGCGCCGGGGTCGACACCTCGGCCACCACGTCCACCACCTGCCCCGGCTGCAGCGGGTCGTTGGTGAACAACA
>JBBRUE010000752.1:0-4008 GCA_038248085.1 Myxococcales bacterium
GACGGCGACCTGCAGCACCCCATCGCCCGGCGTGGCGTCGACGATCGAAGCCCAGCGCGTGAGCGGGACCCGCAGGCGGAGCTGCCCGCCCGTGCCTCCCTCGAGGTGCGCATACGCCAGCGCGAGCAGGGCAGGGCGGGTCGCGTCGACGTCGACGGCGAGCGGCGCTTCCTGCTCGAAGGTGGTGGCGGCGCCACGCGCGCCCTGGGGTGGTTCGACCCACTCCAGGTCCACCAGCGGCGCTGCGCAGAGCGTGTCCACGCACTCCAGCGTCTCGAGCGGCGTCAGCACCGCAGAGATCGTCAGCTCCGTGCGAGGGCCGACGGTGAAGGCGCGCGCGAAGGAGGCGAAGCCGCTCGCCTCCCCGATGAGCACCACGCGCACCCCGGGCGTCACGGTGGCGGTGAGGCGGTAGCCGCCGGCCGAAGAGGTGGTGTTCGTGGTGAGCACCTCACCCGTGTCGGCCCGTCGCAGCGTCAGCTGGACCTCGGTCAACGGCTCCCCGCGCCGCGTGTAGCCCCCGGCAAAGATCGTTCCCGTCACCACGAGCTGCGACGATTCCGGCCGGCGGATGCTCGGTGGACAGGCGGTGAGGAGCAGGCACAGCAGCGCGAGGAACCGCATGCGCGCCCTCGTAATACGAAGCGACGGCTTCATCTGCGTCTCTCACCAAACTCCCATTTCGCGCTGAGCGATGGCCGCGGGGCACGGTACGAAGCCCCATGGTCCTTCGCGTTCTGCTGGTGGTGTCGGCGTTGTCGCTGCGGGCCCTCGCGCAGGACGGCGGGGTCGCGCTGATTCCCCGCGACCTCCTCTTCGGGAACCCCGAGCGGACCCGGCCCTCGCTCTCGCCCAACGGCGCGTCGCTGGCCTGGCTGGCCCCCGACGACAAGAACGTGCTCCAGGTCTGGGTGCAGCCGCTCGGCGCGAAGGACACCGTCGTCACCGCCGACAAGAAGCGCGGCATCCGCTCCTACTCCTGGAGCGAGGACTCGAAGTCGATCCTCTACGCGCAGGACGCCGACGGCGACGAGAACTTCCACCTCTTCCAGGTCGAGCTCACCTCGAAGAACGTGCGCGATCTCACCCCGTGGCAGGGCGTGCGCGCGAGCCTGCTGGCGACCTCGCCGAAGCAGCCCAACGTGCTCCTGCTCACCATGAACGTCCGCGACCGCAAGGCGATGGACGTGTGGCGCCTCTCGCTCGACACCGGCGCGGTGGTGCTCGACACCCAGAACCCCGGTGACGTGAACGACTGGGGCGTCGACGCGCAGCTCCAGGTGCGCGTGGCCATGGCCACCACGAAGGAAGGGGGCACCGAGCTCCGCGTGCGCGACACCGTCAAGGCGCCGTGGAAGGCGTTCATCACCGTCGGGCTCGAGGAGAACCTCCGCTTCGTCGACTTCACCGAGGACGGCCGGGCGATCGTGTTGGAGAGCAGCATCAACGCCGACACCACGCGGCTGCTCGAGAAGAGCCTCAAGTCGGGCGCCGAGCGCGTGCTGGCCAGCAGCGACAAGAGCGACGTGCTCGACGTGCTCGGGTACCCCGCTCGTCACGGGGTGCGCGCCGCCTCGTTCGACGTCGACGGGCGCAGCGTGTGGCAGCCCACCGAGCCGTCGATGAAGGGCGAGCTCGAGGCGTTGAAGGCCGCCTTCACCGGCGACTTCGACGTCGTCAGCATGGACACCGCCGACACCCGGTGGCTCGTCGCCGAGACGCGCGACCTCGGGCCCCTCCGCTACTTCACCTGGGACCGCCGCACCAAGAAGGCCGAGCTGTTGTTCTCTGCCCAGCCGAAGCTCGAGGGGCAGCCGCTCGCCGTGATGAAGCCGGTGGTCATCGCCGCGCGCGACGGGCTCTCGCTGCCCTCGTACCTCACGCTCCCCCCGGGCAAGGCGCCGAAGTCGCTGTCCCTCGTGCTGCTGGTGCACGGCGGGCCGTGGGGCCGCAACGTGTGGGGCCAGGACTCGCAGGCCCAGTGGCTCGCCAACCGGGGCTACGCGGTCCTGCAGGTGAACTTCCGCGCGTCGACGGGCTACGGGAAGCGCTTCCTCAACGCCGGCAACCGGCAGTGGGGCCTCGCGATGCACGACGATTTGATCGACGCCGTGAACTGGGCCGTGAAGGAAGGCTTCGCCGACCCGAAGCAGGTCGCCATCATGGGCGGCAGCTACGGGGGCTACGCCACGCTGGCCGGCCTCACCTTCACCCCCGACACCTTCGCGTGCGGCGTCGACATCGTCGGGCCGTCGAATCTCTTCACGCTGCTCGCCACCATTCCTCCGTACTGGGCCGCCTTCCGCAAGCAGCTGATTCAGCGCATGGGCGACCCGGAGAACCCCGTCGACAAGGAGCTGCTGACGCGCGCCTCTCCGCTGTTCTCGGCGGCGAAGATCAAGGTGCCGCTGCTCATCGGGCAGGGCGCGAACGACCCGCGCGTGAAGCAGGCCGAGGCCGAGCAGATCGTCGGCGCGATGGAGAAGAACGGCCTCCCGGTGACCTACGTGGTGTACCCCGACGAAGGGCACGGCTTCGCGCGCCCCGAGAACCGCATCGACTTCTACGCGCGCGCCGAGGGCTTCCTCGCGAAGTGCCTGGGCGGTCGCGCCGAGCCGCTGCCCAAAGAGGGGAAGATCGCCGGCGCCACGGCCCAGGTGAAGGTCGTCCCCGCGAAGAAGTAGGGTCCCGTCACCGTGCAGGTCGCGCCGCTGTCAGAGAAGCACCTCGGGGAGCTCCAGCTCGCCACCGAACGCGCGCTGCAGCAGTGGGCGAAGAACGTCTTCGCCCCGCCGGCGATCGTGTCCTCCATGGAGCGGGTGCTGCTCTTCCTGCGGCAGACCGGCGGCGCATCGAAGCAGGCCCGGCAGGTCGCCTCGCTCGCGTTCATCATCGGGGAGCAGGTCGTCCAGCTCGCCGGCTGGAAGTGGATGAGCGTCAGTGACGACGGCTCGCTCAACCCCGCCATCGTCTCGCCCGACGGGGCCCGCGCCTGCCTGGTGGTCGACGTGATGACCCTGCTCGTCGCCGGCGAGGCGAAGGAGTCGCTCGGCGCCCTGGTGCGCGCGTGCGTCGAGAACCAACCCCACGACCTGGTGGTGCTGCTGTGAGCTCCGTCGAAGCCGCCCTGCTCCGTCGGTTGACCGAGCTCACCAGGACCTCCCGTATGTGGGGCAGCCCCGAGGAGCTGGAGTCGGTGGCGATGCACTTCACCCACGTGCTCTTCCTCGCGCGCGCCCCGGCGTGGACCTTCGAGCAGACCTTCGCGCGGTGGAAGCAGCACGGCTTCCCCTTCGCCGAAGATGCCGACGAGCACGCTGACATGCGCACCCGCATGTGGGGCGAGGCCGTCGAGCAGGCTCGCGTGCAGGTCGTGCAGGGCTTTGTCGTGGTGTGGGCCGCCCTCCAGCGGCAGCCTGAACGCGAAGCCCTCCTCGGCCCGTGGATCGAGGCGCTCCTCGATGGGCCCGAGCGCGCCGGCCCGCCGGATCGCCTGAACATGGTGCTCTTCGCGTTGATGGGCTTCGTCGCCGCCGACCCGCAGCGCTACGTGCAGTCGCTGAGCCTCGAGCGGCACCGCATCGGAGGTCACGAGCTGCGCCCGCTCCCGGTGGTGGCGCCCCTCGGCCCATCAGACGCCGCGCTCACCTACACCCGCAACTTCAAGAGCTGGCCCCGCGTGGTGGAAGGCATCACCACGCTGGTGAAGGAGCTCGCGGGCTGAGCCAGCGCCCTGGCGCTACTCCTTCTTCGTCTTCGGTTTCTTCGCAGGCGCCTTGAGGGCCTGCGGCTTCGCGCGCGCCACCAGCGTGCCCTTCACGTAGACGCGGCACTTCGCCAGCGTCGGTGAGCCCGCGAGACGCTCGATCACGGCCTTCTTCTTGAGCCACGCGTCGTTGAGCAACAACCGCTCGAGGTTCACCAGGTGCGGCGAGTCGGCCAGCGCAAACACGCCCGCCTGCGTCACCTTGTTGTGCCCCAGCTCGAGCGAGCTGAAGCGGGTGGAGC
>JBBRUE010000753.1:0-4007 GCA_038248085.1 Myxococcales bacterium
AGCATCGTCGGGTCGTAGGTCTTCTTCAGCGCGGCCTGGGCGGGCTTGAGGAGGTCATTCGCGACGCCGTTGAACGCCTCGCGGCCGGCGACGTGGGTGTGCACCTCGACGGAGTCGAACTGCATCCACTCCGGGGCCTGCACGTCGACCGTCAACTGAATCGACGCGCCGGCAGCGATCGACACGGTGTCACCGACCTCGAACTCCGGGCCGGTCGGCAGTCCACCACCATCGAGCTTCCGCGCGGTCATGGTGATGAACGGCCCGCTGGAGAACGACGCCTTGCGCTGCTTCATCGCCTGGATGAACGCGGCGGTCGTGAACTGCCCCGGTGCATCGACGCCGACCTTCAGCCACGTACGTCCGTACCCGCCGATCACGTTGTACGTGTAGTGGGTGTCGGACACGCCGGTGCCCACCTTCAGCCAGCCGCGCGACATGAAGGTCATCCAGTCGTTGAGCACGCCGGTGTTCGGGCTGGTGCCGTTCATGATCTCCATCGCGTCGAAGTTCGGGTCGAAGAGCTTCGTGTCCATCGACGTCGCCGCGGGGTGGGGGTCCTGGCGGAAGGTCGCGGGGTCGGCGTGGGTCGCGCCCGTCAGGGTGTCGATCTGAATCATCGTCAGCGCCCCTCCGGGAGATCCCCGCGGGTGGTTCATCTGGATCACTGCCGACGGATCTGCCGCGCGAATGCCGGCGTACATCTGGTCGAGCCGGAGCGTCGGCCCATCCCCACCGGCCCAGTCGAACGCGCCGCCGTTCACCGTGTCCCGGCGGGTGAGGGGAAAGGTGTTGTGGTGGCCGAAGTCGAACGGCGTCACCTCACAGCCAATCATCGACGTCATCTGCGCGGTGAGCTGGAGCTGCTCGAGCACCGGGGCGTAGTCGGTCACGAAGTCATGATCGGTCGAGACGAGCACGTCGACGCCCTCGGCGGCGAAGCTCATCGCCCGGGTGGCGTTGCCCACCGCGCTGTCGGGGCTCCCCATCGCGTGGACGTGGAGATCGGCGCTCATCCACCCCGTCGAGTCGACGACCTGCGCGAGCGTCGCGTTCACCGCCTGATCCTGGGTGCGGAGGTCGACCGCCTGGCCCCGCGTGGGGAAGGTATCGGGGAACGCGGAGTACTCCATGCCGCGCGTCACCAGCACCTCGTACTCGCCAGCCGGGAGCGGGATCACCGCGTGGCCATCGGCGCCCACGTGAACGATCGCCTGCAGGTCGGACGGCTGCGCCTCGATGTCGAGGTACGGGCGGTAGTCGATGAGCTGGTTGATGCACGGCGGGTTCGCGCAGCGCACGGCGACCTTCGCAGTCAGTTTCCGATTGAACGGGTCAGCCACGTTCACCGTGAGCGTGTGGGTCGCGCCCTGCTTGACGGTCACCATCGCCTCGCCAGCCGAGGGCAGGGACACCGGCGTGAGCGCTTCGATCGCCGACCCGAGCGCCGCGGTGCCCACGAGGTAGTTGCCGGGCTTCAGGTCACCCCGCGCGAGGCCCTGTGCATCAGCCACGAGGAGCGTCTGCATGCGCCCCGACTCGGCGACCTTCACGGTGATGCGCGCACCCGGCGCCGGACTGCCATCGGCCTTCTGCGCCGTCACCGTGAGCCGCGACTTCGCCGAGCCGTCGATCGCCAGCATCGTCGAGGTGATCTCCGCGAGGTCCTTCCCCACGAAGAAGTCGCGGAGGAACGTGCGCTTGTCGCCCGGCAGCACCCCGAACGAACCCGGCCGGCGCGTGGCGTTGGCATCGACCCACGACAACAACCCCGCCTGGTTCTCCCCATCGGCGAGCACCGCGGCGACGCCGGCCACGTAGAGCAGGGCGTTCGACGACGGCACCTTCGCGTCGGTGAACTTGTACGCCCGGTAGCCATAGGCCACCGCGTCGGCCTGGTACCCGAACCACGGCATGGGATCGACGAGGCAGCCCTTCGCGCCGAGGCCGTTGGTGCAGCCCTCGGGGTTGAAGACCTCGCTGACGCCTCCCTGCTCGAGGAGATCGCCGACCTGCATCGAGATCGACTCCTTCCCGCCGTTGCAGAACGCTGAGAGCACGCGCACCCGCGTCTCCCCGGGCGAGAGCACGTAATAGGTGGTCACCGTGAACGGGAGCGGATCGTTGGGGTCGCGCACCAACTCCACGTTGCCGAGGAACTGGGAGATCACGTTCTTTACGTTCACGTAGTCGACGACCGCGTCGGTGCCGGTGGCGGCGATCACCGCGGAGCCGCCCTTCGCGCCGTCGTTGAGCACCTCGACCTTCGAGGCATTCACCGTGCGCCCGAAGGCGTAGATGAGCCCGAGCTTGCCGAACTCGTCGCGGCCGCCACCGGTCGCGCGCTTGAGATCGGCGTCGATGATCGTGCCGCCGTAGGGGAGGGGGGCGATCGCGCGGCCCGGCTGCTGGATCACCACGCGAATGCGATCGTTCTCGAGCAGGAAGTCGCCGACGCGGCCCTGGGCGAAGTTGCCGCCGATGAGCTCCGAGGTCGCCTCGATCGACTTCGCCGCCACGCCGGTGCCGACGTTCGCGAAGTGCCCCAGCGCCTCGAGGTCGACGTCGCAGCGGCCCGTGGGCTCGTCGACCGGCACGGGCTTCTTCGGCGGACACGCGGTGAGCAACAACACCAGGGTCGAGGTGACGAGACGACGCATGGCCGCGGCTCTTACCTGTGATGTGACGAACCGGTCACGACGCAAGTGGTCATTCCCGCTCGGAAAATTGGCGTCCGTGGCCCGGGTGGTACCTTCAGCGGGCATGCCGGTGGAGAAGACGTCAGAGCAGCTCCGCGCCGCGGTCGATTCGATGTTCCGGATTCGGGCCGTCGAGTCGCCGCCCGACACCTCCGGGTTTCGCAAGGTGTGGCACCGGGGCGCGCGTGACGCGGAGTTGATCAGCGAGATCGACGGGGCCGGGCGCGTGGCCCGTCACGAGTTCTCGCTGTTCGACGACGTGCTCGTCTGGGAGCGCGGCCGGGGGTTCATGACGGGCGCGACCGAGGAGACGAGCAGCGCGCGCGACTCGGCGAAGGTGGCGTTCGATCTCACGACCGATCCCGAGCGCATGGTGCGGGCGGCGGCGGCCCTTCAGCCGTACGCAGGGCGGGATCGGATCATCCAGCACCTCCGCGAGCTGGTGGTGACGACGCAGAGCGGGCAGCAGGCGATCGAAGATCTCGGGGCCGTCACGGGCAGCAATCGCATCCCGGAGGCGGCGAAGCTCCCCGCGTCAGCGCCACGCCCCCGGTTCCCAGGGCTCCTCTTCATCGGGATCGGACTGATGGTCATCGCGGTCGCGGCGGTAGTTCTGCTGTGGCGGTGAGTCAGCCGGACAGAGCCCGCGCTCAGCGACAGGTGTCACGAAGCAATGGCTCTCAGAGGATCCCGGTCACGGCCATGAACGCCTCGACGCTCTGATCAATCGGTCCGAGGCCGTTGGGGTCGGTGTACTTGATCGGGTTGTTGCGCGCGTACGCGTAGGTCGGCGCGGAATAACCCGCACGCGCCTCGTTCTTCACCCATCGCGGGTCTTGGAGGAGAGGTTCAGGAGAGAGGTATTCCCGGCCGAGCCACTCGGCTTGGCAGCGCTCAGTCGACAATCACCGCTCGCTGTGAGCCGCCGCGTGAATACCGAACTGCCGCGTCCCGCGAAGGGAATCGAAGTGTCGTGAACCCGAGATCGAGCGCGTCTACCAACCCGGTGGCGGACGAGCTGAAAGTGTCACGACATTCGACAGTCCTCCGAACCCCAAGGATCTTCAGACGAACAACCATGCCGTGGTACTTCACTGGCAGCACGGATCTCGGATTGTCCTCCTTCGCGACGCGAAGACCCTTCGCTCGAGCGAGGGCGTGAGTTCGCTCGCGCAGTAGATATAGCGTCTCCCAGACCCAAGCGGACTTGCGGACCCGGTTGAGGTCCTCCAAGAGGACGACTACCGCGACCAAGAAGTAGGTGGCCGGTCGCGAACTCACTCGAGAGAACTCCCGCGACATCCCTTG
>JBBRUE010000754.1:0-4002 GCA_038248085.1 Myxococcales bacterium
CGGCTCGTAGACGCGCGCGAAGGGCGTGCGCATCCACCCCAGGCCCTCGAACGCGCTCAGCGGGGGCCAGATGCCGAAGTGCTGAAGCCCGGCGAACACGCACGAGATCGTCAACGTCACGAAGCTCGTGATGGCCATGATTCGCCACTGCGCCCGGGTCAGCGAGTGCGCCGTCGTCGCGATGAGCAGAACCGCGATCCAGTCGAGGGTGCGCGCGACGCCAGAGCCGTCGGGCGGATTCCCCGTCAGGGTGGGGGCAATCAGGGACCAGCTGATGAAGGCGAAGTTCGGGCCCCAATCTTCGAGAGCGCTGATGGTGAGCTTCGGCACGTCGGGCAGAAACGAGATGACGAAGAGGGCGTACCCGAAGGTCCCCACGAGCTCATGCACCTGGACCCCGACGCCCCAGATCACCAACGCGATGAAGCGCAAGGTGTTGAGGGAGGGCCGCCGCACGCGCTCCCCTTACACCCGAAGGGACTGGTGTACACACGGCGGTGTGGGGCAGTTCGCCCAGCGACGCGTGGGCCGTCGACGACCGGGGAACGATTCTTCGCTACGGCCCGTGACGGCGCGGTCGTGGTGTAGAGAGCCCCGCATGGAGCGCGCGCGAGCCGAACTGTTCACCCGCTTCGTCGCGATCTGGGTGCTGCTGGCGATCGTCGGTTCGATCTCGCTCCACCTCGCGGGGGGCCCCGTCGTCCGCTTCAGTGACGAGCTGGCCCGCTGGCCGTTCCTCGACATGTGGGCCCGCTGGGACTCGCAGTGGTACGAGGGCATCGCGCGCGAGGGGTACTTCTTCGACCCCGCACGGCAGAGCTCGGTCGCGTTCTTCCCGATGTACCCGCTGCTCATCCGCGCGGTGATGACGACGGGGCTCGGCCCGCTCGCCTCGGGGATCCTGCTCACCACCGTCCTCGGGGCCACCGCCTTCTTCCTCTTTTGGAAGTGGGGCAACCACTTCGGTCCGCCGAGCACCGCGCGGCTCGCCGGCTGGGTGCTCGCGCTCTGGCCGCTCGCCTTCTTCCTCTACGGCGCGGTGTATTCAGACGCGCTCTTCTTCGTGCTCGTCTGCGGCGCGTTCCTCTCGCTCGAGAAGGGCAACCACTGGCTGACGTTGGGGCTGGGCATTCTCGCCACCGCCACCCGGCCCGTCGGCCCCGCGGTCGTGATGGGGCTGCTGGTGCGCAGCATCGAGCTGCGCGTGCGCGCCAAGAAGCCCCTGCGCGTCATCGACTTCCTCCCGGCGCTCGCGGGCCTCGGGCTCGTCGCGTACATGGCCTACCAGTACTTCAAGTTCGGCACGCCGACGGCCTTCGTCGAGACCCAGACCCACTGGGAACAGACCCCCGGCTGGCGCACCTGGTTCAAGCTCAACTTCATCTTCGGGCCCCGCTTCACCGAGCGGTTGGCGCGCTCGATGATGCACCTCGGGCTGATCCTCATCTGCCTCTCGATGGTGAAGCGGGCGTGGAAGAAGCTCGGCGTCGGCTACGCGGTCTACGTGGTGATGGTCGCGGGCATTCCGCTGGCGTCGAGCATCGACTTCATCGGGCTCGGTCGCTACGGGCTGGCCTGCTTCCCCGCGATCTTCTGCTTCGGCGGCTGGCTCGAGGAGCACCCGAAGTGGCAGCGGGCGTGGTTCCCGATCAGCGTCGCGCTGCTCGGCGTGTGCATCTGGAAGTTCTCGATCGGCCGGTACATTTCATGAGGGTGGCCGGGCTCCTCGTGCTGGCGGTGATCTGCCTCTCGATCGAGTGCACCGCGCACGTCGACGACACCGACGCGGCGCTCTACACGGTCGTCGCCCGGAACATGGTGCGTGACGGCACGTGGTTCGATCTCTCGTACACCACGAACGTGCACCCGCAGTTCCGCGAGCACCTGCCGTTCGGGTTGTGGCCTTCGGCGATGGTCATCCGCACGCTGGGCGAGGCGGCACTGCCCTGGCTCTCGGCCGCGTGGACGCTGCTGACCATCGCGCTGGTGGTGGAACTCGGGAAGCGCCTCGGGTCGATTCCCCTCGGGCTGCTGGGCGGCTTCCTGCTCGCGACGACCAACCAGTTCATCGTCACCGGGGCGCTTCACCGCCTCGACCCGCCCCTGCTCTTCTTCTCGTTGTTGTCGGCGGCTCCGTTGCTGGTCGCCCCGCGCACCCGGGGGGCCTTCGTGCTCACCGTCACCGCCGGTGCGCTGGCGTGCCTCATCAAGGGGCCTTTCGGGCTCGTGCTCCCCGTCGCCGCCGCCATCGCGCGCGCGGTGCAGGAACGGGATCGCAAGTGGCTCCTCGTCGGGGCGCTGGCCTGCGTGTTCGCGGCCGTCCCCGTCACGGCGTTCCTCCTCACCGCCAGCCCCGACTGGCGCAGCGGGTACGTCGACGCGCAGCTCCTCGCCTCCGCGCGAGGCAGCCGCACCGACGGCAACGCCTCGCCGTGGTTCCCCTTCGTCTCGGTGGGCAACTTCTTCTGGCCCTGGCTCCCGTTGGTCGCGCTGGGGATCTGGCGCGCCTGGGGCGATCGCACCGCGCGCCTCGTGTTGACCTGGGCCGCCCTCGCGCTGCTCTTCCTCGCGCTGCCGAGCCGCAAGCTGTGGCACCACACGTTGCTCGTCTTCCCCGCGCTCTCGCTCGTCGCGGCGACCGGCGTTCCGCTGGCGCGAATGCACGGGCTGGTGCTGCAGATCGTCGTCGCCCTGGTGTCGATCGGCACCGTCGTCGTGCTCGCGTTCAACCCCCACAGCCGGGCGGTCTCGTGCCTCGAGTTTGCCGAGCGCTTGCAGTCACTGCCCCCGGACAGCGTGGTGCTGGTGACCGCCACCAGCCAGGGCGCCCAGTGGAGGGAGATCGCCATCCTCGCCAAGGAACTCCGGCTCCGGCCGTGGCTGGTCGACTCGGTGGCGGCCGCTCCCCTCGAGGCGAAGGCGGCGTTGGTCGCGGAGCCACTCGTGCCCGCCGACGACACGTCGTGGCACGAGGTCGGCCGGGCGCGCGGCTGGGTGCTGCTGCAACGTTAGCCCTGCTTCGGAGCCTGCTTCCGCTCAAAGGCCTTGAGCGTCGCGTCGATCTCCGCGTTGACCTGCTTGAGCAGGTCCTGCTTCTCGCGGAACGGCAGGAACGCGCTCTTGAAACCCGACACGATGATGGTCGTCAGGTCTTCGAGCGAGAGCCCGAGCTCCCGGTGCGCGACGAGGTACTCGCGAGACACGGTGGTGTCGGTGATCAACCTGTTGTCGGTGTTGATCGTCACCCGCAGGCCGTAGTCGAAATAGAACTTCAGCGGGTGCGACTTCATGTCCTGCACCGCGCCGGTCTGGAGGTTCGACGACGGGCAGCACTCGAGCGGGATGCGGTGATCGTTCACGTAGTTGAGGAGATCGCCGTCTTCCCGCAGTCGCACGCCGTGACCGATGCGGTGGGCGCCCAGGTAGTGGAGCGCCTGGCCGATCGACTCCGGGCCGTACGCCTCTCCCGCGTGCGCCGTGCAGTTGACGTTGTTCTTCAAGATGAGCTGGAACGCCTGGCGGTGCTCCTTGGCCGGGAAGTTCGCCTCCGCGCCCGCGAGGTCGAAGCCCACCACGCCGCGGTTCTTGTACGCCACGCACAGCTCCGCGAGGCGCAGGCTCGTCTCGGGGCTCATGTGGCGAATGCCGCAGAGGATCACACCGTACTTGATGCGCGTCTGGTGCTTGGCGGCGCGCAGCCCCTCGAGCACCGAGTCGATGATGTGCGTCAGCTTCAGCCCGCGCGCCTGGTGCAACACCGGGGCGTAGCGCACCTCGAGGTAGCGCACGCCTTCCGCCGCGGCGTCAAGGCCGAGCTCGAGGGCGGCACGGTAGAGCGACTCCTCGGTCTGCAGCACGCTGCAGGTGACGTCGAAGGCCACGAGGTAGTCCTCGAGGCTCTTGCAGATCTCCCCCATGTGGATCGCCTTCTTGAGGCCATCCTCGGTGTCGGCGGGGAGCTTCACCTTCTGCTGCTCGCCCAGCTCGAGGATCGTCTTGATC
>JBBRUE010000755.1:0-3997 GCA_038248085.1 Myxococcales bacterium
AAGCCCGATGGCAGCGCGCCCCAGGCGCTCTCCGGGGCGACCGGCGGCGAGTTCGGTGGCTTGCTCGCGGCCCGCGATGGCGCGCTCAAGACGGCCTCGCAGCAGGTCGACCAGCTCGCCTTCGATCTCTCCGGGGCGATCAACACCATCTCGCAGGCCGGCGTGGCGCTCGATGGCAGCAGCGGCCGCGACCTGTTCACCGGCGTCACCACCGTCACCGGCGCAGCGCGGGCGATGACCCTCAACGGGGCGATCGCCGCCGACACCTCGCTCTTCCCCGCGGGAACCACCGCCGCCCCCGGCGACGCGGGCGCGGTGCAGGCGATGATCGGCACCGAGTCGCAGACCCTCAGCAGCGGCACCGATTCCGCGGGCACCCTGGCGCGCATCACCGCCGACTTCGGCGCCACCACCCAGCGCGCTTCGACGATGCACGAGGGCGACGCGGCGATGCTCAGCCACCTCGACTCGATGCGGCAGTCGGCCAGCGGGGTGTCGATCGACGAGGAGCTGGTCAACATGCAGAAGGCCCAGCGCGCCTACGAGGCCGTCACGCGGGTGATCAAGACGGCCGACTCGATGTTGGAGACGCTCATGTCGTTGAAGTGACGTGATGCGCGAGGGAAGGACACACCATGCGGGTCAGTGACCAGGCACTCTACAGTCTCGCCAACCAGCGCATCATGCGCGCGCGCGCCGACTCGACCGAGGCCGGCGACCGGGTGTCGTCGGGCAAGCGCATCGAGCACCCGTGGGACGCGTCGGGTGACGCGGGCATGGTGGTGCGCCACCAGCAGGAGTCGGGGCGCCAGGACGGCATCTTCAATGCCTCGGGCCGCGCCTCGCAGGAGCTGGGGGTGGTCGACGGCGCGATGGACCAGGTCACCACCACGCTGACCCGGGCCAAGGAGCTCGCGGTGCAGATGGCCAACGACACCTACAGCGCGAACGATCGCCTGGGGGCCGCCGCCGAGGTCAAACAGCTCTTCACCGCCGTCGTCTCGCAGCTCAACGTGCGCTTCGGCGATCGCTACCTCTTCGGCGGCATGCAGGACGGAGCGCCCCCCTTCGACGCCGCCGGCGCGTACCTGGGAGACGCCAACGTCCGCAAGGTGGAGATCGCCCCCGGCGTGCTCCAGGACGCCTCGGCGCGGGCCGACGTCGCGCTCAAGGGCGCGGGCGGCGGCGTCGACGTGATGGCCTCGCTCCAGAGCTTCGTCACCGCGCTGTCGACCAACGACGCCACCAACATCCGCGTGGCGGTGCAGGCGCTCGACGACTCGATCGGCCAGGTCTCGCGCGAGCGCAGCCGGGTGGGCGCGATGATGAACGTGTTCGACGTCGCCTCGACGATCGCCAAGCAGGGCCGCGACGCCTCGTCCGACGCGCGCGGCCGCCTCGAGGACGTCGACATCTTCGAGGCCACCACCCGGTTCGCGGCCACCCAGCGCGCCCTCGAGGCCAGCATGTCGGCCGCCGCGCAGCAGTTCAAACTGACCCTGCTCGACAAGCTCTGAAGCGGTGCCGCGATGCCGCGCCTCCGCCGTCCGCGCCCACCGTTCGACCCCGCGCTCCCAGCGCTCCGCCGCCGCACGGCGCACCTGCTCGCGGCCCTGCCTCCGCGCAGCCGGGCGCTGGTGCGCCTCATGCCGCTGCTGTTGTGCACCCGCTTCCGTCGGCCGGCCCTCGAGACCGAGCCGCCCGGCCTGCTGCTCGCGCCGCGGCGGCGCCGCTGGGGGCGGTTGTGCGAGCAGCTCGACCTCCCCCCACCCACCACCTGGTTCCCGCTCCGCCCCCTGGTGCAGAGCGTGGTGCTGGCCCCCACCAACGACGGCGCCTTCGAGCTGTTGATCGTGCCCGTCGACGGGCTGAGGCCACCCGAGCTCACGCGGGTCTCGGTGCGCGTCGAGGCCATCGCCCAGTTGGCCGCGCGTCATGCCCCGGCGCTCGAAGTGCGCATGGCCGGCCCCGGGGAGCTGACCCCTTCGCTCTTCGCCTGGGCGGCGGTCGTCGCCGGAACACTGCCGGCGCTCGCCGCCGAAGAGCCGTTCGACTGGTTCGACGCCTTCGCGCGCGCCCCCAGCCCGCTGCTGCGGTGCCTGACGGTGCTCGTGCAGCGCGACGCGCCGTCTCCGCTCCAGGTCCTGCGCGCCGGGCAAGTGCCCTCCCGGCCCACGGCCTTCCTCGCGCGCTGGAGCGGCGACCCGGTGGCCCGCGACGTGGTGGCGTTGATCGACCAGCCCCTCTCGCCTGCCGAGCTCGACGGACTCTCCCGCCGGCTCCGCGACGCCTGCCGGCTGGCGCTGCGCGGCTTCCCGGTGCGCGAGCGGCGCGCGGTGCGGGCGATGCTGCGCCCCGCGCTCTTCGGCAGCCGCGTGCCCCCGGTGCTCCGCCACCAGCTCGAGCGGCTGCTGCGCACCCGGCACCTGAGGGAGGTGCAGCTCGAGCACGGGTGGCGGCTCGAACTCGAAGGGCTGGTGCTGGCCCACGCCCCCACGCTGGACCAGCTGCGCGCGTCCGCCCTCGTGGAGTCGCGGAGGCTCGGTCACGACGGCGCGGTCTGGCAACGCCTGGGCCAGCTCCTCGACCAGCCGCGCCCCCGGGCCCTGGTGTTGATCGAGCCGGGCTTCCTGCGGCACCTCGTGGCGCTGATCCCGAAGAGCGGGCGGCCGCGCGTACGCCGCGTCGACGCCACCGGGCTGCTGCAGTTCGTGCTCACCTGGCACCGGGCCGGGGTGCCGGTGGAGCTCATGCCCGCCCCGGGAGGCGACCCCGCGCTCGTGGCCCGGGCCTCCCAGCTCCTGCGGCTCTCGCTGCGCCCCGATGAGCCGGTGGGCTTTCAGCTGGGGCCCAGGGTGCTGCTCCTGGGCGCCGGGGCCGCCCGCACGCTGCCGCTGGAGAAGGCCCTGCGCCGGCCGCGTACCCTCACCTGGCTGCCCGAGCAGGCCGAGGTCACCCGCGCGCTCCGGCGCCCGCTCAGCTCCGGCCTGAGGACGGTGCAGGTCGTCGCTTTCCCCGACGGCGATGAGCACGCGGCCCTGTTCTCACTCGACGCCGGGGGCGCCCTCTTCCGCGAGCGGGTGCCCCGCGACGAGCTCGAGCTGACGCTCCACGAGTACCGCGAGGTGCTCCGGCACGCCGACCCGCCCACGCTGGTCTCAGCCACGGTGCACCCGCTGCTCACCTCGCTCGCGGGGCGCCGCGCCGAGGCCGGCGAGCCACTCTTCCTCGACCTGGAGCTCGGGGCCCGGGGCGAACAGGCGATCTTCGAGACCGAGCGCTTCGGCTCAGGGGCGCCCCTGCCCTGGAGCGCGCTGGCCGAAGCGGTGCTCAGCCACTGGCCTCCCGGCACGTGGGCGCATGTCGGTGTCAACCGGGTGGCGGCACCGGCAGACACAGCCGCGCTGAGCCTGCTGGCGTGCCGCGCGCGCGTGCTCCGCCGCCTCGAGATTCACCTCCGCCGCATCTCGCGCCACCTCCGGGCCGCTTAAGCACCCGGCAGGTTGTGCCGAACACCCGGCAGAGGCGAACAGGGTGTTCGCCTTCACTGAACACTCAAGGAGTCCACCATGTCGTTCTCGATTCGCACCAACGTTGGGTCGCTCAACGCCCAGCGCAACCTCTTCAACTCGTCGTCTTCTCTCAACGACAGCTTCTCGAAGCTGTCCTCTGGCTTCCGCATCACCAAGGCCGGCGATGACGCGGCTGGCCTCGGCATCTCCGTCAACCTGAACGCGCAGATTCACTCGTTCAACCAGGGCAACCGCAACGCGCAGGACGCGCAGTCGCTCATCCAGACGGCGGAAGGCAACCTCAACCAGACCACCGAGCTGCTGACCCGCATGCGCGAACTGGCCATGCAGTCTGCCTCCAGCGGCGTGGGCAACACCGAGCGCGGCTACATCCAGACTGAGAACTCCTCGCTCATCACGGAAATCACGCGCATCGCGAACGCCGCTGAATACAACGGCCAGGCGCTGCTCAACTCGGCGGCCAC
>JBBRUE010000756.1:0-3988 GCA_038248085.1 Myxococcales bacterium
ACGGTGTTCGACGCGTAGATCGGCACGGTGATGCCGCCGACCGAGATGATCGCGAGATCGGCGATGGCCCACTCGATGCGGGTAGAGCCGAAGACCGCGACGCGCTGCCCGGGCTGAATGCCCAGCTCCATCAGGCCGTGCGCGAAGTCGCGCACGCGCACGTCGAGCTCGTTCCAGGTCAACTGGCTCCACACGTTCTTCTTGCGGCCGCGGGCCGCGCGCTTCGAGCCGCTGGCCTTCACGCGCTCGCGAAAGAGGTGGACGAGGCTCTTCGACTTCAGCTTCGAGACGCTTTCCTTCAGCTGCGCTTGCCAGGTCATCGGGGCTCCGATCGCGGGGGGTGAGGAAACCGCCGAACCATGCGTCATGTCGGCGCTTTCGGCCACCGTCACTGCAGGGCACGCGCCGATTCCTGCCGGTGGCCGGGCCCTGGTGGCCATTGGCACCGAAGCGCGTACAACAGGCCCATGGCGGTCGCGTACTTCTATGACGGCACCCTGTACCTCGCGGTGACACGCCGCTGCACCCTCGCCTGCACCTTCTGCCCGAAGGTGCACGGGCGCTGGGTGGTGGCCGGCAACGACCTCGCGAAGGACCCCGAGCCGACGGTGGAGGTGCTGCTCGCCGCCGCCGACGCGCTGCTCGCCAAGCACCCCACGACGCACGTCGCCTTCGTGGGCCTGGGGGAGCCGACGATGCGGCTGGACGTGGTGTGCGAGGCCGGTCGACGCCTGCGGGCGAAGGGCCTGCACGTGCGCGTGGTGACCGACGGGCTGGCCAACCTGCGCGCGGGCCACGACGTCACCGCGCAGCTCGAGGGTGCGGTCGACGAAGTGAACGTGTCGCTCAACGCGCCCGACGGCGAGAGCTACGCGAAGGTGTGTCCCAACAAGTACGGGGCGGCCGCGCACGCGGCGGTGTGCGACTTCGTGGGGTCCGTGAAGGCCCACGTGCCGAGCGTGGTGGCGTCGGTCGTGACCGCCCCTGGCATCGACGTGCCGGCGACGGAGCGGCTGGCCGCGCGCCTCGGCGTTCCGCTGCGGGTGCGCCCGTACTTCGACCCCGTGGTCGGCGAGCCCCACGAGCAGGCGGCTGGCTAACCGGTGTCGCGCTTTGAGGTGATCATCGTGGGGGGTGGGCTCGCGGGCCTCTCCACGGCCTGGCACCTGGCCCGCGCCGGAGCCGGCCCGCTGTGCGTGCTGGAACGTGAGTGGGCGTGCGGCACCCGCGCCTCGGGCACCAACGCGGCGATCTTCCGCCACTTTGAGGAAGGCCGGCCCGGCGCGGAGCTGGCGGTGCGCAGCCGGCGGTGGCTCGACCAGCTCGCTGCGCCTGGCTCGTTGATCCGGCCGATCGGCGCGCTGTACCTGGGTGAGGAGGCGCGGCTGGCCCGGGGTGCAGCGCGGCTGCGCGCGCTCGACGTCGCGCACGAATGGCTGGCAGACGCGGCGCTGAGGGAACGGTTCCCGCGGATCAGCCCCCCGTCGGGCTCGGCGCCGCGCGGGGTCTTCGTGCCCGGGGACGGCGTGGTCGACGTGCACGGCGTGCTCAGCGCGCTCCAGGCCGACGTGGTGGGCCTCGCGCACGACGGGGCGTTCACCGTGACCCTCGCCGGGGGCGAGCGGCTCGAGGCGCCGCGGTTGGTGCTGGCCGGGGGCGCGTGGTGCGCGTCGCTGGCGGGCCTGCTGGGCCTCGCGCTGCCCCTCGAGCCCCGCCGCAGGCACCTCGCCCTGCTGCGCCCCGCCACCGCCGTCGCCGCTTCGCACCCGGTGGTGTGGCAGCTCGACGCCGAGGTCTACTTCCGCCCCGAGTCGGGTGACGTGCTGGCCTCTCCGTGCGACGAGGCGCCGTGGCCGGCGGGCGAAGTGCCGGTCGACCCCGCGGCGTTGATCAGCCTGGGCGAGCGGCTCGGCCAGCTCGCGCCTTCGCTGCAGGACAGCGAGGTGCGTCGCGCGTGGGGCTGTCTGCGGACGTTCGCGCCCGACCGCGAGTTCGTCGCCGGGGTGGACCCGCGCCTCGACGGCTTGTCGTGGCTGGCCGGCCTCGGGGGCCGGGGCGTGACCTGCGCGCTGGCCGCTGGCGAGGTGGTGGCGGCCGCGGTGCTCGGGAAGCCCGACGCGCTGCACGAGGCCCTCGCGCCGGCCCGGCTGTTCGGGACCTGAGCGTCAGTTACAGCTCGAGAACTCCTGCCCGTTGGCGTTGATGATGGGCGAGCCGTTCGAGTTGCGCGTCACGTTGAGCGCGCCGAGCGGCTGGAGCACCGGGTTCTCGGGGCTCGACATCCACAGCTGGCCGCCGCGCGATTCCCAGCGGCCGCGGTTGCTCGAGTCGTACTGCCCGGCCATCGAGCCGTACGCGCCGGAGTTGTACGTCTCGGTACGGCCGCCGGTGCTCCACGTGCCGTCGCGGTAGAACTGGTACCGCGTGCTGCTCGAGGCGCCGGAGACCTTGTTGTAGTGGAAGCTGCACCACGCCGATGACAGCAGCAACTGCGAGAGCTGATCAGTCCCCGCCCCGCGCGGCGCCTGGCCCTGCTGCGGGGCGCGCTGACCCTGCTGCTGCGGCTGCGGCTGCGCTGCGAGACCCGGCTGGCCCTGGCCATTCTTCTGCAGCCACGCCTGCGCTTCGATCATCGCCTCCTTGTCGGCCTCTTCTTCCGACACCCGGTTCGCCTTCTCGGCCCTCGCGGCGAGTGGGCCCTGCTTCTTCACCTGCACGCCCGCCCCGGCCCGGGTCAACGCCAGGGGCATGCCGCCCATGTTCAAGGTGAGCGTGCCGCCGTTGACCGCGTAGCCGAGCTTGTCGACCCCGTTCTCGTCGTCGGTGACGATGAGGGTCTGGCCGTCGGCCGACCACTTCACCTTCCCTTCCTCCATCGTTCCCGTGCCGTTGGCGTTGAGGGTGATGAAAGGTGCGCTTCCCGCCAGCCAGGTGCCGACCAGCTTCTCGTCGACCTTGGGCGCTCCACACAGGGTCAGGGACAGCAAAAGGGTCATGAACATGGCTAATTCTCCTGGTCGGGGGCGCGAGGCCTGCAGCTTAGGTCTTCCATCATCAACGCGCAGGTGGTGCGGAAACAGGCTCATGGGGCAGGGCTCGCTCCGACCGGGTGATCTCGGCTAGGGGTGGGCTGTGCTTCGCCTCGTCGCGTCCCTCTTCCTGTTGGCCGTCATTCCCGCGTGCATGTGTGGAGACCCGGTGCTGCGGCCGATCATCGACCTCTGCGAGGCGCAGCCGGAGCGCTGCCTCGACGCCGGCCCGCTGCCCCCACCCGACGCCGGGCCCCCGCCGTGCACCGAGCACGGCATGGTGACCGGCCGCATCTGCGCGCCCGATGAGCAGACGTGGGTGAACGGGGCGACGGTGTCCATCGACGGCACCGACTGCAACGGCTTGCCGACCCACGTGGAGACCAGCTCCTCGGCCGAAGGCACCTTCAGCCTCTCGGGCGTGCCGCCGGGCGACTGGACGGTCAAGGCGCAGCTGGGCGCCTTCACCCAGGAGACGCCGGTGAACGTCCGGGCCGGCGCGTCGACGGCCATCCCCGACAACCAGCTGTGCGTGGCGCAGAAGACGGTGCGCATCGCGGTAGTGACCGGCTCGGGCGACAAGATCGAAGACCTGCTCACCACGCTGCGGCTGCAGGTCACCCTGTTCGGCGGCGACAGCTCGACGTGGACCACCCAGGCCGAGCCCTTCCTGTCCGACCTCAACCAGCTCAAGCAGTACGACCTGGTGTTCATCGACTGCGCCGCGGCCAAGGCGAGCGGCACGACCATCGACCTCGGGCCGAAGTCGGCGCTGATCAAGCAGAACCTGCGGGCGTACGTGCAGCAGGGGGGCTCGGTGTACAGCTCCGACTGGGCCCTGGTCTTCACCCTCGCCGCCGCGCCGACGGACTTCACCTACGCGACGCAGGGCAACGTGGCGGTCAACAACCCCTTCGACGCCAAGGTGCTCAAGGGCTACGCGCCGCAGACGGTGATGG
>JBBRUE010000757.1:0-3984 GCA_038248085.1 Myxococcales bacterium
AGGCGGTCGCGGAGATCCTCGACTCGGCGATCCTCTCCTTCATCGCGCTCTCCGAGGGGCACACCCCGCTCGAGCGCCTCGAGTCGTTGTCGGAGACGGGCGAGTTCGCGCCGCGCGCGCGCATCGGCAAGTACGAGCTGCTCCACCCGCTGGGCACCGGGGGCATGGCCCAGGTGATGGTGGCGCGCACGGTGAACCCCGGCGGGGTGTCGCGGCTGGTGGCGCTCAAGCGCATTCTGCCCCGGCTCGCGGACGACGAGGTGATCGTCAACCAGTTCCTCGACGAGGCGAAGCTGGGCATGCGCCTCAACCACCCCAACCTCGTGACGTTCTACGATTTCGGGTCGGCCGCCGGCGCGTACTTCATCGCCATGGAGCTCATTCGCGGCGTCGACCTCGACCACGTCATCTACTGGCGCCACGGGCCGCTCCCGCCCACGCTGGTGAGCGCGGTGCTCTGCCAGGCGCTCGAGGGGCTGCACGCGGCGCATGAGACCAAGGCCGACGACGGCGCTTTGCTGGGCCTGGTGCACCGCGATCTCTCGCCGCACAACCTGATGTGCGGCTTCGACGGCCGCATGAAGATCCTCGACTTCGGTGTGGCCAAGATGCGCGACCAGCGCACCGTGACCCTGCCGGGCATCGTCAAGGGCAAGCCGCTCTACATGTCGCCCGAGCAGGCCACCGCCGAGCGCATCGATCGCCGCAGCGACCTCTTCTCGATGGGGCTCATCCTCTACGAGGCGCTGCTCGCGCGCCGCGCGTTCGATCAGAAGGACGACACCAGGACGATGGAGGCGATCGTCAACGACGTACTTCCCCGGCCCGGCGGCATCTCCACCCCGCTGTGGGAGGTCATCGAGAAGGCGCTGGAGAAGGAGCCCGAGCGCCGCTTCCGCAACGCGCTGGAGATGGCCGAGGCGCTCCGCGAGGCCGCGCCCCCGATGAAGGACCACGAGGTCGGCTCGCTGCTGGCCAGCCGGTTCCCCCGGCGCGTGACCGAGGTCGAGACCTGGGAGAAGACCAGTTCCCAGCTCGCCGCGAAGGCCCAGCGGAAGACGTGACCTTCAGTCGCGGCCGGTGACGATGGCCAGCGCCTCGCCGAGCGACTCGACGCCGTGCACCTCGAGCTTCGGGTTCTCGAGCCGCCGCGCGCTGGCCTTGGGCAGCACCACGCGGCGAAAGCCCATCTTCGCGGCCTCGGCGAGGCGCGGCTCGACCTGGGCCACCGCGCGCACCTCGCCGGCGAGCCCGACCTCCCCGAGGATCAAGGTGTAGGCGTCGACGGCCCGGTTCTGCAGCGAAGACACCAGCGCCGCGCACACCGCGAGATCGCTGGCCGGCTCGGTCAGCGACATGCCGCCGGCGACGTTGACGAAGATGTCGCAGCCCATGAGCTGCACGCCTTCCTTCTTTTCCAGCACCGCGGCCAGCAGCGCCACCCGGTTCGAGTCGACGCCGATCGTCGTGCGCCGGGCCGTGCCGTAGCCAGTGGGGGCGACCAGCGCCTGTACCTCGACGAGGATCGGCCGGGTGCCGTTGAGGGTAGAGGTCACCACGCTGCCCGAGGCGCCCTTTGGCCGCTCGGAGAGGAACATCGCCGAGGGGTCGGGCACCTCGGCCAGCCCCGAGCCCTTCATCTCGAAGACGCCGATCTCGTTGGTGCTCCCGAAGCGGTTCTTGTGCGCCCGGAGGATGCGGAAGGGGTGGCCCCGCTCGCCCTCGAAGTAGAGCACCGTGTCGACCATGTGCTCGAGCACGCGGGGCCCGGCGATCGCCCCGTCTTTCGTCACGTGGCCCACCATGAAGGTCGGCACCCCGGTCTTCTTGGCGTAGGCCATCAGCCGCCCGGCGCACTCGCGCACCTGGCCCACGCTCCCCGGGGCGCTGCCGAGCTCCGCGAGGAACATGGTCTGGATGGAGTCGATGATCAGGCACCCGGGGGCCAGCTTCTCGGCCGCGGCCAGCACCTTCTCGAGATCGGTCTCAGCGAAGACGTGGAGCTGCTCACTGTGCACCCCCAGCCGCTCGGCGCGCATGCGCGTCTGCCGCAGCGACTCTTCGCCCGACACGTAGAGCGCGGGCCGGTCGCGGGCGAGGCGATCGACGGCCATCAGCAGCAGCGTCGACTTGCCGATGCCGGGGTCGCCGCCGATCAGCACCAGGCTGCCCAGGGTGACGCCGCCGCCGAGCACGCGATCGAGCTCCGCGATGCCGCACAGCCGCCGCGACTCGGAGGCTGACTCGACCTCCTTGAGCAGCATCGGCTTGCTCTGGCCGCCGGCGGCGCCCCACGCTGGGCGCGACTGGCTGGCCGACGAGAGCTCTGCCTCTTCGACCAGCGAGCCCCAGGTGCCGCACTCGGTGCAGCGGCCCAGCCACTTGGCCGACTGGTAGGCGCACGACTGGCAGGTGAAGTGAGTCTTCGTTTTCGCCATGCCTGCTTCTACAGGCTGGGTCCGACAAGTGCGGGTTTCAGCGGCGACGGGTACCAGGGGAATCGCATCATCGGCCGAGGGGCAGAATCGCTACTTTTTTCGGATGCAACCCGCTGCCGGAACAGTCCGTGTCGCCGTCGAGTCGTCGAGTGTGACGTCGGTGGGCTTCGACGCGGCGCGGTGGCCGGAGGCAGCGCCCGAGAGGGGAGCGCGACGCCGAGCTCCGATGAGCCTCGCAATACCACCCAGCCTGTAGAGCGTTTTGACGTTTAGTCGCCCTCGAGGTGAAGTGGAGCGGCGACGCGTTCGAGCCCCGCAGCCTCAAGGCCTTTCGCGCCCACGACCCCCGGGGACGCAACTGGTTGGTGACCAGCCAGACGGGGCCTGCGTTCACCCGCGAGGTGGCGGGTCACGAGGTCACCTCCGTGGGCATCGAGGGTCTCCGCACGGCCCTGGCGGCCGCGTCCTGAGCGCGGTGACCTAGAACCGGGCCAGCGTCACGGGCACCGCGTTGGTCGGCGGCGCCGCCTTGAGCTCCGTCACCTCGACCCGGGTCTTGTTGACGATGGTGAGCGGGATGCCCACGCCCAGGAAGATCGCGCTGCCGATGGTGACGATCAGCCCTGGAACCAGCAGGACCGAAGCGATGAAGCTCCCGACGATGGCGGCGGTCAGCAACAGGGAACCGCCGGCGATGAGGCCCACCGTGCCCACGTAGTTCAACACCACGCCGAGCACGAAGGCGCCCTTGCTGCCGGTCGTCACGTTGAGGTTGACCCCGCGCCCGAACCCCTCGACGCGGAACGGGTCGGACGGGACGATGTCTCCGGCGACGTAGAACTGCGATTCAGGGTGGGTGACGACCTTGTCGCAAGGTGCGCCGCAGACGTCGACCACCGAGGTGACGCTGACGGAGGTGCCATTGGACGCCGTGCCGTAGCCCTGGGCGGCCACCCGCATCAGCCGGACGCCGGTGGCCTCGGCGTTGATGTGCACTGCGACCCCTTCGTCGGCCGATGCCGATGCCGATGCCGGCGCGGACGACGGTGCAGGTGAGGGCGCCCCCGCTTCGACCATCAGCGCGATGTTCGCGGTGAGCTTGTCATCGAGGGCCCGGCAGGACTGTTCGGCGCTGGTGAGCTCCCGCTTGTCCAGGAGCTCGCCGCCCGGCTGATGAGGGTGAGGTTCACCTTCCAGGCGCCGGGCCCGCCGTCCGCGGCGCCGTCGATCTTGAAGTCGGCGTCGCCCGAGAAGACCGAGCGGCCCAGCTTCTGCTCCACGGCTCGCGACAGGTCGGCGGCCTCGATGCACCCCGCGCCGGACTTCCACTTGAGCCCCCAGCGCGGCTCTGCGCCGGCGACGAGGGAACACAGCGTGATGGCGGCGAACAGAACCCGGTTCTGCATGGAAGGCCTCCTGGAGAGGGCGTGACTGCCCGGTGAGTGGGCTGTCGTGTGCGCTCTTTTGAAGAGCCGTCGAGCCTGGCCCCAGTCTAAGAGGTTCAACCCGAAGATTGGGAGCAAGGGTGCCGGAGGACAAGGTCACG
>JBBRUE010000758.1:0-3982 GCA_038248085.1 Myxococcales bacterium
CGCTTCCGCGAGGACCTCTACTTCCGCCTCAACGTGGTCGAGGTGCGCATCCCCTCCCTCGCGTCACGCCGCGAAGACGTGCCCTTGCTCGCTGAGCACTTCCTGCGCCGGTACGCGGCGAAGAACAGCAAGGTCGTGCGCGGCTTCTCGGACGAGGCGTCGTCGGTGCTCGAGAACTACGCGTGGCCCGGCAACATTCGCGAGCTGGAGCACGCCGTCGAGCGCGCGGTGGTGCTCTGCCGCAGCGAAGTGATCGACGTCGGCGATCTTCCCGAAGCGATCCGCCGGGGGCCCATCGGCTCGGCCTCGCAGATCGTGATCCCCATCGGCACCCCGATGGAAGAGATCGAGCGCCGCGTGATCCACGAGACCCTGCGGCACACGCGCGGAGACAAGAACCTCGCGGCCCGCATGCTGGGCATCGCGGCGCGCACCATCTACCGCAAACTCGCCGCCGAAGAAGAGGCGACGAAGCCGGTCGAGCCGCCAGCGACGACTCCGCAGACCTGAGTCAGCTCTCGGGTTCGAGCACTCGCGCGAGCTGCTCGACGCGCGCGCGCAGTTCGGCCCGATCGGACCGCTTGGGGTCGAGCTCCAGCAGCCGCGTCATGCGCGCGACCACCTCGCTGGCGAGGTCGACGTCCTTCTGCTGCTCGGCGCGATCGACCAGCTCGAGGGTGAAGCGCTTCGCCTCTTCCGGGTGCTCGTAGTCGAAGAGCGCGTCGATGGCGCTCAGGCGCGCGAAGTCGTCGCGGGTCGCGTCGCCGGCGATGCCCACCAGGTCCTTCACCGCGCCCTTCACGTCACCCTTGGCCGCCTTCACCATCGCGGTGGCGGTACCCTGGCGCACGGGGAAGAGCGCCTCTTCGAGGGTGGCGAACCGATCGGCGAGCGTGGGGTGTCCCTTCTTCGCGAGCGCCTCGGCCATGCCGTCGAGCACCTCGAGCCACTCGCCGAGCGCCGCCACCATCTCGGACATGAACTTCTCGTGCCGCTCGGACGCCGGGGGCACGCGGGGCAGGAGCGCCTCGACCCCCTTGAACTGCGTGTCCCACGTGCCGTCGTCGGGCTTGAGATCGAGCGCAGTGTTGAGGGCGGTGAGCAGGTTCACCAGTGCGAGGGCGACGTCGGTGGGTGCGAGTTCCCCGCCGTTGAAGCGGCGCCAGAGTTCCTCGGCGGCGGCCCCGGGGAAGCGCGAGAACTGACCGGTGCCCTTCCAGTGCTCGTGCCAGCTGAGGGCGATGGTGAGCGGGAAGTCGTCCTTCGCCAATACGAGGAACGCGTCGCGCGTGATGGTCACGCCGTAGTGCGCCAGCGACCCGAGGATCGCGGCGTCGGAGTACGTGTCGATCCCCTTGTCGTGCCAGGCCTTGTCGACGCGATCGGCGCTCATCAGTGGTGCCCGCCGGTGTGCGCGTGGGCCTTCTCGAGGCGGGTGCGGACCTCGCGCATGTACGCCGCGTCGCCGCCGGCCTTCTGCACCAGGTGGCCCAGAAGATGGGCGACCGAGTCGGCGAGCCCCCACTTCTGTTGCTCGGCTGCGGCGTCGAACACCACCAGACCGGCCTTCTTCACGGTCTCGAACTCCTCCAACTGGAAGAGCGCGTCGAGGGCGGAGTAGCGCGCGAAGACGTCACGGTCCGGTTCGGCCGTCCACTTCGACAGGTCGGCCACGGCCGCCTCGCGGTCACCCGACTGGGCGCGCACCAGGGCGGTCATGCAGCCTTCGCGGTCGGTGAACAGCACCTCGTGCACGCGCGCGAAGCGGAGCGCCTCGTCCTTCTTGCCCGCCTTCGCCAGCCGCTCGGGGAGCTCGTTGAAGGTCTGAGCCCACGACTCGATGAAGGTGACGAACTCGCGGAGGAACGCGTCGCGGCGATCGCCCTCGGGCGGGAAGGTCGGCACCAGCGCGTCCCAGTTCTTGAAGGCGCCGTCGAGGTTCGCGTCTTCGCGGCCGGAGACCAGCTTGAGCGCGTTGGCGATCAGGTCGAGCACGACGTGCGCGGTCTTCATCGGCGCGGGGCGCTCGGGGAGCAGGCGGCCGAAGAGCTCGTTGGCCGCGGCGTAGGGGTAGGCGGCGAACTGGCCGGTGCCCTTCCACTGACCCTTCCAGTCGATGGCCAGCTCGAGGGGGAACTTCTCGACGGCCGAGGCCTTGAAGGCCGCCTCGTCGATGGTGATGCCGTAGTGGCCGAGCGTCCCGAGGATCGCCTCGGTGGAGTAGCCCGTCAGCCCCTTGTCCTTCCACTGCTTGTCGACACGCGCGCTCATGCGGCGGCGTTAAGCACCAGCGCGGGTGATCAGCGACCGAAATCTCCATGCCGCCCTGCCCCGCTGGCGAAGCGCGCCGCCCCGGCCACGCCTTCTTCGCGGAGCGCCGCCAGCCCACCCTCGAACTCCCGGAGGATCGCCTCGGGCAGCGGGTGATCGAACTGGCTCGAAGCGCTCGCGCGATCGGCGCGCATGCAGGCCTGGGGGAACGCAGAGATCTCCAGCGCGAGCGCCTCGGCCACCGCGCGCGACGTGCCCTGCGGCACCACCCGGTTGACCAGGCCCATGCCCAGCGCCTCGGCCGCGCCGACGGGACGGCCAGTGAGGATCAGATCGAGCGCGCGCGAGAGGCCGATCAGCCGCGGCAACCGCACGGTGCCTCCGTCGATCAACGGCACGCCCCACCGGCGGCAGAAGACCCCCAGCACTGCGTCATCTTCGGCGACGCGCAGGTCGCACCACGCGGCGAGCTCGAGTCCCCCCGCGACGGCATGCCCCGCGATGGCCGCGATGACTGGCTTGCTGAGCACCAATCGGCTGGGCCCCATCGGGCCACCACCGTCCGGCTCGACGCGGTTCTGCCGATCGGTGCCGATCGACTTGAGGTCCGCGCCCGCACAGAAGACACCGCCCTCCCCCCACAGCACGGCGACCTTTGCCTCCCCATCGCGCTCGAAGGCGTCGAAGGCCTCGATCAGCGCCTCGGCAGTGGCGCGGTCGACGGCGTTCCGCGCCCCGGGGCGATGCAGGACGACGGTGAACACCGGGCCGCGCTTCTCGATGCGGACGCTCATGAATCCGGTGTCTACTCCGCGCCGCGGAACAGGGCGTGCCTCGTGGGTGTCGCACCCGTCGTCACTGATTCTCTGGAGAACTCCGAAATGCGAAAGATCCTCGCGCCCCTCGTGGCGTACGCCCTCCTCGTCGCGGCCCCGGCCAGCGCCTTCTGCGGCTTCTACGTCTCGAGCGCCGGCGGCCAGCTCTTCAACGACGCCACCATGGTGACGTTGATGCGCGACGGCACGCGCACCGTGCTCGGCATGCAGAACAACTACCGCGGCCCGCCCGAAGACTTCGCCCTGGTGATCCCCGTGCCGGTGATCCTCCAGAAGGAGAACGTGAAGACGTTGCCCAAGGGGGCGTTCGATCGCATCGACGCGCTGGCCTCACCGCGGCTGGTCGAGATGTACACCGACGAGATGCCCTGCCCGCGCAGGAGCGCCATGGCCGGCGGAGGCCCCAGCGTGGCCGAGGACAAAGGCGACCGCATGCCGCGCGATCTCGGGGTGAAGGTCGAGGCCACGTTCTCGGTCGGCGAGTACGACATCGTCATCCTCTCGGCGAAGGACGCGCTCGGCCTCGACATCTGGCTCAAGGAGAACAAGTACAAGATCCCCGCCAACGCCACGCCGCTCCTGCAGCCGTACGTCCAGAACGACTGGAAGTTCTTCGTGGCGAAGGTGAACAGCAAGAAGGTGAAGTTCGTGAATGGCCAGGCGGTGCTCTCGCCGCTGCGCTTCCACTACGACTCCGAGAAGTTCGAGCTGCCGGTGCGCCTGGGCCTGGTGAACAGCTCCGGCTCGCAAGACCTGATCGTCCACATCATCGCCAAGGGACGCTACGAGGTCGCGAACCGACCGAACGACACCAACCCCACCAACCTCGACGTGCAGTCGGCCGAGCCGCCGAGGTACGGCTCGATCGACGCCGA
>JBBRUE010000759.1:0-3982 GCA_038248085.1 Myxococcales bacterium
CTTCGCCCCGGGGCCCTTCTCTTCGAGCACGTCGAGCGCCCGGAAGGCGAGCACCAGCGACAGCCCGGTGAACGCGAGGTACCCGCGCGGGGCGAGGCCTCGCTGGAGCGACTGCACGTAGACGTTGGCCGCGTCGAGGTCGGCCCGCGCCTTCGCCAGGACGTCGGCCCGCGTCACCGAGGCCGGCAGGTACACCCGGCCGTCGCGCGCGTCGTCGCCCGAGTCCTTGAGGATGTTGACCAGCTGCAGGCCCTCGCCGAACGCGAGCATGCCCGTGCGCAGCTCGGCCGCCTCGTGGCGAAGCCCCGCGCAGTCGTGAAGAAAGAGCTCGGTGAGCAGCTCGCCGACGATGCCCGCGACCACGTAGCAGTAGTCCTCGAGGTCCTTCATCGAGCTGAGCTTCAGAGTGCCGTGCTGGTCGGTGCGCGAGACGACCTGGGCCATGCCCTCGGCGGTGCGCACCGTGTGGTCGACGAGGAGATCGCGCGCGAGCGGCGCCAGCGGCCCCAGCTCGGCCAGCACCGCGGGCAGCGCGCGCAGCAGCTCGAGGTAGCCCGCGTGGTCCACCGGCGGCTGCTCGAGGCACCACACCACGAGCTTCGCGGAGGCGAGATCCTGCTGCGCGCGGGGCAACTGCAGAACTTCCACGTAGCGCTCGAGCGCCTCGATGCGCTTCTCGCGCGGCCAGCCGGTTGCGTCCTCGAAGGTGTCGGCGACGCGAAAGAGCAGGTACGCGAGGCCCACCGAGCCCCGCGTCGGCTCGGGCAGGAGCGGGATCGCCAGGGCGAAGGTCCGGCTGGTCTTCAAGAGCAGGTCGTCGAGGTCCACGCGAGCTGCGTCGCTACTACAGCGTTCGAAGACTGACACGCGTCACTCGCTGACGGCTGTCGTCATACGACTGTTGCGGGACGATCGAGGAGGAGCCAAAGGGGCTCCCGGGTCTGTTCCCCCCGGAGGCACGTTTCATGTCGATCGAAGTCATCGTCGTCGGTGGAGGCTTCACCGGAATGGCGGCCGCGGCGGCGCTCTCGCAACGCGGCGCGCGGGTGCGGGTGTTCGAGGCCGCGCACACCACCGACCCCCGCTTCCGGGGCGAGCTGATTCACCCGCGTGGCGTGCGCGGGCTGGCGCAGCTGGGGTTGAAGGCGCCGCTCCTCGCGCGGGGTGGGGTGGCGGTGAAGGGCTTCGCGGTGACGGCGCACGCCGGCGCGCAGGCGATGTTGCTGCCCTATGGCGAGACGCAGGGGCTCGGCCTGGGCATCGACCACCGCGCGATGGTGATGACCAGGCGCGAGGAGGACGCCGCGCGGCGCAACGTCGCGATCACCACCGGCGAGCGCATCGTCGACTTCGTGCGCGACGGAGCCCGGGTGGCCGGCGTGCGCGGCGCCGACGGGGTCGAGCACCGGGCCGAGCTGGTGGTGGTGGCCGACGGGCGGCAGTCGAAGCTGCGCCCGCTGCTGGGGCTCGAGCCCGACGTCAAGTTGCTCTCGTACACCGTGGCCTTCGGCGTGAAGGGCGACCTGCTCCCGCACGGGCCGATGGGCCACGTGCTGCTCGGCGCGCCGGGGCCGATCCTCGCGTACCCCTTCGGTGACGGGCTCATCCGCTTCTGCGTCGACGTGCCGCTGAGCGCCGCGAAGGGCCGCGAGGCCCTGGTGAAGCTCTTGATCGAGCAGTACGCGCCGGCCGTCCCCGAGCCGCTGCGTTCGGCGATGGTGCGCTCGCTGCTCGAGACGCCCTTCGAAGGGTGCGCCAACCACTCCATCAGCACCTCGGCGTGCGCAGCGCCGGGCGTGGTGCTGGTCGGCGACGCCGGCGGCTGCGGCCACCCGTTGACCGCGTCGGGCATGACCAACGCGATGAACGACGTGCTGACGCTCAGCGCGCTGGTCGGCGATCGCGGCCCCGACGACGCGGCGCTCGCGGAGTACCAGCGCCGCCGCTACGACTTCGTCCGCATGCGCGAGCTCTTCACCGACGCGCTGTACGAGGTGTTCCGCGGACAGGACGAGGGGTCGCACGCGCTGCAGGGCGGCGTGTTCCGCTACTGGGGCTCGTCGGCGCGCTCCCGTCGCGCGTCGATGGACATCCTCTCGGGCGAAGACGTGCGGGTGTCACACTTCGTCGCCGAGTACTCCCGGGTGTTCCGGGGCTCGGCCTTCGAGGTGCTCAAACAGGTCGCGAGGGAACCGCGCGCCGGCACCACGCGCATGCGGTCGCTGGCGAAGACGAGCCTGGGTCGCCTCGGCGAGGCGTTCGAGCGCACGGCGCGCAAGGTGGTCGATCGCTACCGGCTCCAACTGCACGTGCTGCCGTAGCGGGAGCCGTCGCTCAGTGCGGGCCGCGGCCGATGACGCCGCCGTTGCCCACCGCCCAGAGGTCTTCTTCGCCGGTGCCGCTCAGATCGTTGAGGCGCACGCCACCGTCGCTGCGGAAGACCGTCTGCCACGCACCGCGGGCGCGGCGGCGCACCCGGCCATCGGCCTGGGACACGTAGAACCGCCCGGTGGAGAAGGCGCGCACCGAGGTGAGATCTTCTCCCGTGTCGCTCTCGACGCGACGCCAGCCCGAGGCCGTCTTGCGGATGACCGTGCCGTCGTCACCGACGGCCACGATGTCGGTCGGGCTCAACACCCACAGGGCGCGCAACGTGCCCTGCGGCTCCTCGACCCCGCTGAGCGATTCGCTGCTCCACCGGCCGTCGGGCTGCAACGCCCAGACCGCGAGGCGCCGGCTGTTCCCGTTCTGGGTGACGCCCACCGCGTAGAGTTCGGTCGGCGAGCTGCCGTGCAGGTCGAACACCTGGTCCGAGCTGGAGAGCGTGCTCGGCGGGCCCGCGACCGGAGCCTCGCCGCGGCGCCAATGGAGCAGCTGCCCGTTGCCGAGCACGCCGAAGTACTGCGCGGTCGCGGCGGTGGGGATCCCGGTGATGGCCACCATCGCCCCGGGCACCGCGCGCGCGTTGCTGCAGGCCGGGGTGTCGAACGACTGCGCGGCCACCGTGGCGCCGCCGGCGAGTTCCACTTCCCCTCCGTCCTCGGCCCAGAGGGCCTTCATCTCCGACGGGCAGCCCAGAGAGACGTCGGCGAAGCCGAGCTCCCCGCGGCGAACGAAGAGCTTCGTGCCGGCGGCGATCCACAGCGAGCCCGGCGCGAAGGACACCGAGGCGAGCAGATCGGTCGAGCCCCGCAGCGTGTCGACCGACGTCCAGCCGGCGTCGGCGCAGCGCCCCTCGTCGACCTGCCCGTTGCAGTTGTCGTCGAGGCCATTGCAGACCTCGGGGGCCGATGGGTTGGTGAGCGGATCGCGATCGTCGCAGTCGCCCGCCACCGGGACCCAGCCGGGGCCGCACCTGTTGCTCGCCGTCCCCGCGCCGAAGCCGTCAAGGTCGAGGTCGCGGTAGTTGCTGGTGCCACAGGTGACGACGCCGCTGTCGGGCATTCCGCCATCGGGCAGCGGGCAGTCGCCGGTCGCGCAGTCGAGCACGCTGAGGGCCTGCAGCAGCACGAGCTCGCTCCCCTTCGGCTCGATGAGGTGCACGTCGTACGTCCCCACATCGACCGGCGCGGCGAGGCGGGCCGTGACTCGCGTGGCGTCGACCCAGCTGACGTCGAGCAGCTCGACGCGCGTGGCGCCCGCAATGAGAAACGCGCTGACCGCCGCGGGCTGCACCGTCGAGCGCGCCGGCTGATCGAAGTCGAGCGTCGCCACAGGCAGCAGGCTGGCGCCCACCAACGTCAGCGCGCCGCCCACGTTGGTGTCGAGGACGGTCGGCTCGACCGACAGCAGCGCGGGCGCGGTGGGCTTCGGCAGGCAGCCGAGGGAGAGCATCACGGTGAGTACGCAGAGGTGGCGCATGGACACACCCGGAGGCGTGCACGCAGTGTAGCGGTGTCGCGCGGAGCGATCGATCAGTGGTACTCGCCCCGCCATGAGCTCACTGAAAGGGCGTACCCTCTTCATCACCGGCGCCAGCCGC